>JAQYWP010000172.1 GCA_029379285.1 Rhizonema sp. PD38 | reverse complement strand
AGAGAATACTTACCCTTAAATGTGTAGCAATGGGTAAATATGAATAGAAATTAATTTACAGCTTCTAGCCCAGAAAGTTATTGTACTTTACCTGACTTTGAGGCTTAACTGAACCCTATTGCTTTATACCACCAATGCCAAATAGCTTAGACGCTTTCTGCACCAAATCAGTTGAGAAAATCAGAATTGGGGGAATATTATCGACAGATTCTTGGCGAAAAAATTATTGCGAAAGCGAGAACTTACTGTGCTGCAAGTATTGTTCTACCTAAGTTGGACAATATGCCACAGCAAGTTCAGAGTTTGATTTAAGCCGAAGCAGAACAAACACCAAAATTAGTACAAGTCTAAACACAGGATGCTAAATAATACCGATTTAGCACCTAAATAGATGTCGCCCACGTAATCATGTGGGCACAGTTATGCTTTCATGGACGTAACTGGATTCGAACCAGTGACCTCTACGATGTCAACGTAGCGCTCTAACCAACTGAGCTATACGTCCTTAGCCGATTAATACTAGCATACATTTATCGGGAAAAGCAAATTTCTCAAGAAATTTGTATTTCTCCTATCTTTGCTAACCTGCAGACAATCCAGAAACAACAGGAATTAGACTTATAGGGAGAATCTACACACCAAATATTTGTCGCCTTTTTTTTATACTGATGTTTATACAATGCCGTTGGCGTACCTCTACGGGGAAGCAAGCGTGACAAGTAGCGTAGGCGTGCTCCTGAGAAGAGAAGGCATAAGAATTTCTTGTGACTCGCTTTCAGCTTGACGTCGAGTTTGTACGATTCCTATATTAGTTTGATATGTCGCCAGTAACTTTTATGCGTCCAGATAATTAGGCTCCGTGACTTTAATATTTTGCAACCGCTCAATTGCTTGTCCCCACAAGGTTTCAATTTGTTGCCACGTTTCTGCTGGTGGTGGTGGATCTTGTGATGCTTGAGAAGCTTGTAAAGCGAATAGCTTTGCTGCCTCAATCAGTGTGCTAGTTTGGTTACTACTTGCAACACCACTCTTCACTTTCTCAAAATCACGCTGATAGCCTGCAAGTTTGGTTTGTGCCATCTTCACGGAGAACTTTGATTGCCCTTTGCGGGATATGACTTTGGGCGGGTAAAACTTCCCAGAAGTATTGTTAATATCTGTAGAGTGATAAAAAATAGTTATAGAAATCGGATGTCAACTGCTTTAATAACTGGTGCTTCTGGTGGTATTGGTAAAGCCTTTGCTGAGGAACTGGCTGCACGTAATATAAATCTTGTTCTCGTCTCTCGTTCAGAAGAGAAATTAAACCAACTTGCCGAAAAACTACAAGAGCAATACAAAATTAAAGTAGACGTTCTCGTTGAAGACTTGACAAAACCTGCTGCGACTCAAACTGTCTATGACACCATTAAAGCCAAAAAATTAACAATTGATTTTTTAATTAATAACGCGGGTTTTGGCGACTACGGTGACTTTGCCGAACGGGACGGAGAACGGCAAATCAAGATAGTGCAATTGAACATTCTGGCATTGGTGGATTTGACTCATAAATTTTTACCAGAAATGAAGCAGCGTGGTTCTGGCAGCATTATCAATGTCTCGTCTCTCACTGCATTTCAACCGATGCCCTATCTTTCTGTTTATGCTGCTAGCAAAGCGTTTATCGTCAGTTTTAGTCAAGCGCTGTGGGCAGAAAATCGTAAATCTGGAGTGCGCGTACTCGTCGTTTGTCCGGGCCCGGTTGAGACGAACTTTTTTAGGGCGGCGAATTTTCCACCTTCCCTTGCAGGTAGAATAAATACAACCTCAAACCAAGTGGTGTCTCAATCCCTACAAGCTTTGGAAAGAGGATATTCAATGGTTGTGATTGGTGGCATAAGTACTCACTTCGTAAGTAATTTATCCCGCTTCATTCCGCGAAAAACTATGCTGTATTTTTTAGAAAAACAGTTTAAGGTATAACAATTGTTAACGCTTAGTGGTTAGTAGGAAAATTAACCACTACCCAATCTTTACATATATCTTGTCAACTGAACTCGGTAACGGTCTTTTTTAGTGACGGCAACTTCCCCAACTTCTAAACGTCCCTTACCGCGAATAGCAATTAAGTCGCCCGTTTTGACGTGAGAACTCGCCTGAGAAACGTCTTTCCAGTTGAGGCGGACATCACCACCGTCGATTAATTCCACCATCTTGCTGCGAGACATCCCAAAACCAGCTGATGCGATCGCATCCAAGCGCAAAGAAGCTTCGACTGTAGTCAATTCTTTCTTCTTCGGTTCCCGAACCTTTAACTCGCTGAAATCGATTTGTTGGGTTTTCACAGGAACTGATCGTACCTGCTTCAGATTCATTTCTAAAAATTCCACCAAATCAGGCGCAACAATAGCCTGTGCGCCGCGTTCACCCAGAACGATAATATCCCCAGTTTTTTCACGGACAATACCAGTTCCCAACATTGCGCCCAAAAAGTCACGATGAGTTGCGGTGTCAAATAGGAAATTTCCAGCAATATCTAAGGCAGTGACTGCCACAAGTGATTTATCTAAGGGGAGTTCAGAACGGGCGATCGCGATTCTTTGACGTTCAGCTTGCGGATATCCACCCCAGGCTAATAACTGCACTTCTGTCAATCGACCAAACACTTGTTGAATTTCTGCCAACTCTGGTGGAGATAGAAAATCTGTAAAAATAACTTCCCAAGTTTTGATCGCTTGTTCAGCTTGGTCAATAACACGTGCTATACTATCTCGATTTTCAACACCTTTTAAAAGTTCTTCCCGTGGCAGCATGAGCAAAAATATGAATTATGAATCTTGCGTTTTTTAATTTTTATAGATCAGTCTTGAGATTTTGTCTGGTGGACAATCCTCTATAACCCAGTTCTACATTTTTTATTGTTATATCAATCCTAATTGATTTGTGAAAACGAAGACACAGAAACCCGACTTCGCAAAAGTTGTCGGGTATCTTGTTTTTCCCTAACTTCTGACATTCTTTAAGTTCTACCTGTACCCTGATAACCTTGGATATTTTCCGGGTTAAATTGATACAAAATGCGGGTAGCTTGACGAGTGACACTTTCAGATCCCTGAACCACAATCAAATATTTACCAGCATTCAAGCGGTTGCGGTAGGGTAAAGCGTCTCCACTCCCAGTGACTAAGCCGACGCCACCACCAGCAAATACACTACCCATTCCACCAGAAACAGCACCGAGTAATCCTCCAATAATGTGATTGCCGATTTCCCCAGCCCAAGAGAAAGTTCCCAAACCAGTGAGGACACTAAAAGTAAAACCAGCGAAAAATCCAAAAGGGACTAACCAAAAAGCCATCAGCCGGACTTGCTTTATTGCTTGTTCGTTGGGGTCAATCAAGCCAAACTCGTCAGCAGTTTTGTAGCCCTTACCCAAAATTGTACCTTTTATACTCTCTTTCTCCAAAGCTAAGTAAGCAGCTTCTACTTGGATACGATCCTGTAATACAGCAACAAGATAATTCATGGATGGTATTTTTCTCTTCGCTTTATAAAAAAGGGATCAGTACTACAAGTAATGAGTTTAAACTTATTCCCAAAGTCCATCCAACAACTCGCAAAAATTATTCGCACCTTGCTTTAAGATATATATCAAAACTGGTGTTGCCAAAGTATCAGGAAATGTAGATATTGTTGTCAGGTGTTCCGTTAACTCCTTAATTGAGCCATTAAGTAACTCATCTCGGAATTCCGGGCGACAAATAACGGAGCGCCACTGTCTGGCTAAAGCATCCAACCATTCTGAATTTGCTCTTTGTGGTTCCTGCCCTGCCCGGATGGCTAATGTCATTGCCGCATCTTCCAAATCTCCCTCGCAGTCCTCAATCAGATCTAGTGCTTCCATCGCTTTAGAATTATCTGCCAATTGAGAGCGAAACTGTGCAATTTCTTGTAGTGTAACTGTAGTCATAAAATTATTTTTCTACTAGCCGATTATTAAACACTCGGCTATGGTTAGCTGATGTGCATTTCCGGAGTGCTGAGGAGCCAGTGCCGTGCTTTGGTTTCCAAAGTTGAGGCAACTGGCGTTGCCGAGTACAATTAATTTTACTTTTGACTCAGCACTCGTTACTCAGCACTCAGAACTGTTTCGGTGAATTATTTATTGAAGAACTCACAAGACAAAATGCAATTAGTGGAGGATTCAGACTTGCATTTCCTTAATGGGTAACCTGTAACCAGTTATACAGAATAAAATATAATCACTATCTATATGTTTTACATTATTTCTCAGTATTTTAAATTCGATTAAATTCTAAAGTTTTATATTTTAACATAAAAATCTCTAGATTCAATGGTCAGTTGTTGTAAAATGTAAAAGAGACACGGAGATATTCTCCGTGTCCCTGATGATACAAGTGCAGTGGTCTACACCCATTATTTTTTGAGCTTCAGACGACTAACGTGAGAATGCCCTTGCAGTGACATATCTTTGTATCTGAGTTAAAGCGAGGTTGTAATTGATAATCGCAGTGATTCGATTACCTTCAGATTGGGTAAGCGCAGTTTCTTGGTTAATAACATCCGTTTGAGTCCCAACACCGGCTTGGAATCGCAAACGTGCTAACCGTAGAGCTTCTCTCGCCTGTTCTAAAGCTACATTCGCAGTTTGAACATTCTCCAAGTTAGATTGCAACTGGAAATAAGCTTGTTCTACTTGAAAGCGGATTTGGTTGCGTGTGTCGGCAAATTGAACTTCATTCGTGCGAGTCGCAGCTTTATACTGATCGGCCTCGGCCCTTAACGCGCCTCCATCGAACAAAAGCCAGTTGGCTGTCACTCCAACCGCATAATTGTCATCCACACTCCTAGTATCATTAAATATATCACTGAGACCGTATTGAGCAACTAAACCCACTTGAGGACCAAGCTGAGCAAGTGCACTGCGTCGTCTCTGTTCGTTAATATTGCGTTGCGCTAACTGCTGTTGTAATTCTGGACGATTTTGAAAAGCCAGCACAATACTTTGTTCGAGCGACTGGTTCCAAAGACCTGCTAAGGTCACGGGGTCTGCGGCACTAATATCAACCGCCTGCGACAAACTTAAGATCTGAGCTAAGGTACGACGAGCAATTCGCTGCTGAGCAAAAGCATTCGTTAAGCTTTGTTGATAGGTTGCTAGATTCACCTGAGCTTGTAGCACCTCAAACCGGGTACCCACACCCGCTCGTTCTAAAGCTTGTGTATCCCGCAAACTCGCTTGGGCATTGGTCACAGCAGCCTGCTGAATCCGTACCTGTTGATCCGCTGATTGCAAATTGTAGTAATCAGTAGTGACATTCAAGCGGGTATCCTCAGACTGACGCTCAACATCCAACCGATAATAGCGTACCTGTTCCTCCGCCGCTCTGATGTTAGCTAGCCTTTGTCCAGATGTAAAGAGGTTGTAATTTAAGCTGGCGGTACCAGTGAATTGCGAGTAGGATTGACCATCGTTTAATTGTCCACCATTAGACGATCCAACACGCTGGATTGCCGTTTGAAGATTAGCAGTAGGAAGTAGAGAAGCCTGAACCTGCCGCAGTGCAGCTTGATTTTGTTCTAAAGTCAGTAACGACGCTTGTAACTGACGATTATTGCGCCGTGCTAGCTCTAGAGCTTGTGCCAGCGTAATCGGCTGCGTTCCTTGAATCCTCACTTCACTTGGTTTCGTCGGAAACTGTAAGGGATTTGGGTTGGGATTGAGGTAACTAGGAGCCGGTTGTACAGTACCTGCAGGGACTGTAGTAGCTGGTGATACGGGAATAGAGGTAGGTAGTGGACCTGGAGTTGTACTAGTAGCTGGTGTTGTCGGTGCCGTTCCGGGTACTACAGGTGTAGCTGGAGTTGGATTTTGAGACCTTCCCTGAGCAACTTGATTCCCGGAAATGGTATTTTGTTGTGAGCAGGCTGAAGGAAAAGGAAGATCGGCAGTCCGTGTTTTTCCGTTTCCTTCAGGGCATAATTGCACCTCCGCCAACTTTGCTGCTGCACTTCTAACTGGAATCTCTGAAATTGTGGACAATTGAGTCCGAGGATTTTTCTTTTTAGCAATCAACTGCTGTGAATTCGTATCGGGTAAACTTTTACTTTGCACAGAGGGAATTGCGGTATTCGTCAAGGTGACTTGATTCTGAGGTTGTGCAAGAGCGATCGCTTGGTAATTCTGTTTGTGATTGCTAAAAGCAAGTAAATCACCATCTTGATGGGAAGAGTTCAAGGCAGGCGTCAAATTGAAGACAACACCTTGATTTTCCCGAATGATGTGTCCAATTGGCATACTCGTCTTTTCTGCCATTGTGATGTTGCTACTCCAAGACTGCACATCGTATGCAGTCGCGCCAGTGGATGTCAATCTGGCTCCGAAGCTATTGCTATTTGCGGTAAACAGTTGTGTATCTAGCTGATTTGCCAAGGTTCCACTTGGGGTGGACATCTCCGTATTTGGAGAGGCAAAAAGCTGTACTTCCGAGACTTTTGCAGCATTAGCCCAACTAGGTTGAGTTGTTAATACTGCTACTGTTACACTAGGTAAGAAGCTATAAAATAATTGCTGTCCTTTCACCGATCCCCTCACACGAAAATCAGGCGGCATAAACCGTTTTCACACGCCTAGACTATATCACGATGCTAGCTCGAGAAATCTGAACTCTGCTTATCTTGAAAGCCTTGGACAATACGAGACAGTTCCGCCTTTTCATCGATACTAACGCGGGTTGGGGCACCACTGACGATTCGTTCGTAATTACGGAAGGAATCTTTTATTTCGGGACCATCGTCAGTAATCTTATACTCACGGATACCCTTATCATGCCAGGAACCCCGCATTTTAAACACATTAATTGCCCGCTCCATTTCCCCACGAATTTCTACATACTGCAACATGAGAATTGTGTCTGTAATTGTGGAAATGTGAGAGTCTGTAATTGACTGCGCTCCCATAAACTGCTCAGTTGTATTGGTAAAAAAACCTGTAATTTCTTCTTGTTTTGCATAACCTGTCACACCGATAACAAACTGCCGGAAGGCATTATTGCTTACTCCTCTTGCTAGTGCTGAAAGGGAATCAATGGCGATCCGGGAGGGTTTAAAATCAGAGATTTCTGACTTAATAATTTGTAGATGATCTTCTAGCCCAGTGGATTCAGGATAAGTACAAGTTATTTTGAGCAGTCCAAGATGTTCTAACTCTTCAAAGTTAATTCCCCAAGAGGTGGCATTGCGAGACAATTGGGCGCGTGATTCTTCATAAGCAAATAATATTGTGCGTTCACCATTAAGGCAACCGTCCTGTAGAAACTTACTTACTAACAAAGTCTTACCAGTACCAGTTGCTCCGGTTACCAAAATTATCGAATCCTTAAAAAATCCTCCCCCACACATTTCATCTAATGTTTTGACTCCAGAAGATACTCGTACATTAGAAGAACGTTGAGTCAAGCGCATTGCTCCCAGTGGGAAAATATTGATTCCTTGATTGGTAATTGTGAAAGGATACTCTCCTTTCATATGAGTTGTACCACGTAACTTCAGGATTTCCATTGTGCGACGGCGGCGTTCTCCTTCTAAAACATTGCGGACAATCACGACATTATCAGATACAAATTCTTCTACACCAAAACAGGCCACTGAACCGTATTCTTCTGTACGTTCTGTCGTGATAATAGTCGTAACATTTAAGTACTTCAAACGTGCTACAAGCCGAAAAATTTCCCGCCTCACGACTCCTGTCGCCTCATACTGCTGAAATATCGCTGTAATTGAGTCAATGGAAACCCTTTTTGCCTTGTATTTACGAATTGCGTATTGCAAGCGCTCAATGAGTGCTGAAAGATCAAAGTTACCAATTATATCTTGCCCTTCTGGATCTGGAGAAGCATCAAGAATAAATAACTTGCCTTCATCAATTAAATGCTGTAGATTCCAACCAAAAATATTAGCATTTTTAATAATATCAACAGGTGATTCTTCAAAGGTTACAAAGACTCCAGGCTCATTAAAATAGCTAATACCACTATAAAGAAATTGCAGAGAAAATAGAGTTTTCCCAGTTCCAGAAGTCCCGCTTACTAGGGTAGTTCTACCGTTAGGTAATCCGCCATGACTGATATCGTCAAAGCCCTCTATCATCGTGCGAATTTTTTCTATCCCTCCATGTCCTGCCTTACTTTCTTGCTCAAATACATCTTTTCCAGTCATTGTTTAACACTTTTTAAAAATCATAATTAAATTTATTTATTATATGCCATTTCTACTTAGACTTTAACATTTAGCGAGCAAACCGTTTGTTTAATCAGAACATAAAGATGTAAACGCTGACAGATGGTTCCCAAGGTATTCACATTTATTTTATGTGTCTTCTTCAATTTTCTCCTCATTCAGTTCCTCATACAATAAATCTAATCCAATCAAAACTCTTTCTCTGTCTGACAGATCTCCAATAATTTTACGAACAGGTGGCGGTAATATTTTGGATAACGTAGGTGTTGCTAATATTTTGTCTTCTTCTGCTAATTGTGGGTTTGTCAACACGTCAATGACTTTCAAAGCGTAAACACCTTTAAACTCTTGATCTAAGATATTTTTCAGTGTATTTAATGCTCGAACTGAGTTAGGGGTATTTCCCGCTACGTAAAGCTTGAGAACATAATTCTTTTTCAATTCATTCATACATGTCACTGTAGAATACTGTTACGTATACCTGGAGTTAAAAGATTGTTTGTGGCGTTTGGAAAAGTGACCTCATTTATATTGAGAACTTCAAGAAATTCTGTTTATCTAGGAATCGAACATCGATACAATTCGCATAGATGAGCTAGTAGATCGATTAACGTCAGCCTGTAGTCTAAAAGTAATGCTTCTTCATCCCGTCTTTCCAATTTTAGCTGTTTGGAAAATTCGTCAATAAGTTCCATATGAATTTCTATAATTTGGGGCACAGGAATATTAGCATGAAATACTGTTTTGATAACTTTATCAATTTTCTGTTGCCGTGTTTTATCTGTGGTAAAGTAAGTGATAAGAATCAGGCGGTATTCTGATTTAATCTCCTGCAACAATGCTTGCTGATCCGCAGTCGTCATTTCCTGAAAAACTGTTCGTATTATCGCGAGGGGTATATAACTACATGAGAATCACTACATGTTTCATGTTTTATTTAACTTTTGTTACATCTATATGAGTGAAGACAGCATTTTAGCTTGTCTAAATGCTAACTCTAAGTAGTGCGGTTGGATAATGGTGGGGACAACGGCATCGCACAATCAGCCAGAAAAATTGACTGACTTGTTAGATGTGCCGCTGTCAAAGTGCCTAAGATTGATACATTCACATTGCTCATTTGTTCCTATCTATCTGAATGTAGATTTTCAATTCTTTCTGCTTGATAAGATACTTAAATAAACATAAACGATTGTTTACATCCAAATCATTATAATTCCTAAAGGTTTCAAAGCGAATTTTTAGAGTCATAATTGTTTTAGCTGTATACTCATTGCCAGCAACCTGCACTTCTTGAGTGACAGGGTTGAATACCTCCACTTTATTAAGTTGAGCAAACACGCGTCCTAAGGGACTGTGGGCATGGCATACGGAAATTAGGTAAACACTAATTGTGTTGCTTACCTCACCCTTTTAGGGCATGACTGATTATTAAGTTGACTTGAGCCTGCTTTGTGGTAGGTTAAAAGGCGGTTTATGCCGTCCCAAATACTTTTAGGTGAAAAGTTTCATCACTGGCAACATCAAGAGACAAATATGACCGATGAGAGAGAAACTTAATAGGCACTGAAGAAAAAGCCGCACATCTTAAAAAGAGTTTGAACTCTTCATAAGAAATTCTGTTCAATAAAAAACACAATTGCCGAAGACAGCAGCCAGCAGGTGATGCCAAAATTGCTTTCCTCAATACCCATGTCAATGCTAAAGTACCCGCTTTATAATTTTATTGCAACCGTACCCAGTAGCGTGGAAACAACGACTCTGGAAGTCGTACTGGAGATTTTTGAGGAACAGTGCGATCGCTTGGTAGTCTTGGATAAGCAGCAACGCCCTACAGGGTTGCTTTACTCTGCTCATCTGATACCACAATTGCTCTCGGCACAAGGAGATCAAAGTCCCAGATTTTTAGATTTACAGCAGCCACTTTCCACCTTAGGTCAAACCCTGATTCAACCAGTAACAACCTTACCAGCTTCTATTAGTCTCGAGCAATTTGGCTCTTTACTGCGTTCTCAACTGACCCATACAAATACTAACTTAGATTGGGCGCTGGTTGACTCAGACGGCAAATTTTTAGGGCTTGTGGATAACTCTCGCCTAATACAGTTGTTGGCTGGGCAGAGATTGTCCATGAGTTCTTACAAAAGCGGTGACGATCCAACGCCAAAGAAAGCGGTTCAAAAAACGTCAAGTGCTTCCAAGAAATATACTCATGTAGGAACACAAGATGCTAAAGCAAAAAATCAAAAGCGCGGACAAAAGCAGCAGTACCAAACACAAGTAGACAAACCATTGGTACAGTTACTAGAACAACTGCCTTGGCCTCTAATACTACAAACTGGTACTGGCGAAGTAGTAACCCAAAATTCAGCTTGGTTGCAGCAATTAGGAGTCTTAAAAGATCCAGAAGGAGTCAGGCAACAAGTTGAGGCAATACTAGCTACAACCATCACCACAAAATCTCAACTGACAAGGCAAAAAGCTGCCCGGAGTAAGAGTGGCAAAGAGCAGCATACACCTATTAAGCTTTTCTCTGAAGAAAAGACTTTACCGATTTTGAATGAAGCAACGACAAAATCGGCAGAACCCCAAAACCATCATCAACTGACTCAACCACCATCCGTTTATACATCAAGTCAGTGCTTCTTAGATAGGGAAATTGGTTGTTGTACCTGTATCGTTCAAGTGCAAAATGGTCAAGAGCGAGTTTGGCAATTTGTCAAAATCCCATTAGATAGTGCTGAGTCGCTCGCTCCGGAATTAGCAATGAATCTTGATGGGGAAGTACCCAGCAGCGACTTGTGGCTGCTGTTAGCAACAGATATTACCGAGCAACAGCAACTTTATAAAGAATTGGCAGCAAAGAATGCCGATCTAATTCAACTCAATCGATTGAAAGATGAGTTTTTAGCTTGTATTAGTCATGAATTAAAAACGCCATTAACTGCAGTTTTGGGCTTATCGCGGTTGCTTGTGGATCGGCAATTGGGAGAACTAAACGAGCGTCAAGCCCGTTATGCGGGACTGATTCACCAAAGTGGACGCCACTTGATGAGTGTTGTCAATGACATTTTGGATTTAACCCGCATGGAGACAGGACAAATGGACTTGACTCTCTCCAACGTTAACATTGCTAGTGTATGCACTCGCGCCCTATCCGAGGCAAAAGCTATCCAAAATCAAAGTAATCGAGCTGCGAACACTCAACCTCAAGCATTGTCAACAGAAGAACACCAATTCACCCTTTCTGTTGAATCTGGCTTAGAGCTGATCGTGGCAGATGAGTTGCGCTTGCGGCAGATGCTGGTACACCTGCTTTCCAATGCTTTCAAGTTTACAGAAACAGGTGGTAACATAGGTTTGCGAATAAGTCGTTGGGAAGGTTGGATTGCTTTTACAGTCGGGGAT
>JAQYWP010001115.1 GCA_029379285.1 Rhizonema sp. PD38 | reverse complement strand
TGTACCAGCCATTGGAGAGCGTATAACAATTAGCTCTTTTATTGGAAAAATGCCGGGAGATAATTTAGTTTTTTGGTCGTAAAAGCAAATATTTCTCTACCAAAGGGAGTAAGATAGTCTCTTTAGCCTCCCACGGATGGTAGGCGCTAAACTCTCACCCATTTCAACACCTTAGGATTTTTATCATAGCGATAGGTGAAGCCGTCCCTAGTAGTGATGGATTCCCCTTTGCTTGCCTTACTTCTAATAGTGGAAACGGAATAGTGGGTTAATACATTCATTTCTTTATGAGAAAGTCTTTCGCTTGTGCTGATTTCTGACTCGTTTTGGGATTTATCTTGAGATGAATTATCTATTGTGATTTCCGCCTTTACGTTCGTATTAGTGACAATTTCTTTTGCTTTTTGCTGCCGATAATCCTGCACGGTCACAAGTTGCCAACTGGAATCAGGTAAAAGTTCCAAAACCCATTGATGATAATCAAATAGACTTTCTCTATGCCCAACACTGATAAATGTTGTTTTCGTTTCTTGTAACTGCTGATATAAATTCCCTTCATTTTTCAAATCCAAGGCACTTGTTGCTTCATCTAATATTGTGAACCTCGGATGAGTCACTAATAGTCGTGCAAAAGCAAGGCGTTGTTGTTCTCCTAGCGATAATATATTTTCCCAAGGAACTTCTGTATCAAAGCCATCGACTCGAGTCAGCAAGTTTTGCAGGTTTACTTGCTGCAAAACGTCTTCTAGTTCAGGACCGCTCATTTGACGATTTGTACTGGGATAAAGCAACTGTTCGCGCAGAGTTCCTAAGATTATATAAGGACGTTGGGGTAAAAATAAGACTTCTTCTAGGGGAGGTCGCACCAGACGTCCAGTTCCCGCATTCCACAAACCTGCGATCGCTCTGAGCAGAGAACTTTTACCTTGACCGCTCGGTCCAACAATCAACAACCCTTCTCCCGTTTGAACAGAAAGTGATAAGTCTTCAACGATCACCTGCTCATAGTTTGGTGTTTGTAATGTGAGATTCTCAAAAGCGATATAATTCTCTTCTATTGTTTTAATAGTACTTACATTTTCGGGTTGTTTATTCACTGCTTCTAACGCATCTGAAAATTCAGATAACCGCTCAACATAGCTAGAAAATCTTCCAGAATTCCCAAATTCATTTATTAAATCACCCAAAGCATTAGCAAAAAAATAGCAACATACAGACGCTTGGATAATTTCTCCAAATTCCATTTCACCTTTAATCTGTAAAGGTCCAAATACCATATACGGAAATATTTGAATTACAGATTGATAACCTCTATTAAAAATCTCATTGTTCTTCTCCCAATCAATTTTGCGTTTAGCATTTTTTATCAAATTACTAAATCGGCGGTTAATAACATTTAATTCTTGGTTTTCTCCTCGAAAGAAAGCTACTGATTCAGCATGAGTGCGGAAATGAGTTAGGCAATAGGTGTAGTCAGCTTTCACTTCGAGTTCTTCTCGATTAATTTTATTTAATTCTTGAGTCAAGTAAACAGCAATCAAATTGCCTATAACCGTATAAGTAACTAAAATCAGTGCAACAGACTGAGATATTGTCCAAAGAACTAATAAAAAAGCTGTCATCTCCAGTATTTTTTCCAGGAGAGTAGCTGAAAAACTTAAAGCATTGCTTGCAATGGGTTCGATTTCTTGAGATAAACGTTGATCTGGATTATCAATATTAGATTTAAAGTTGATTTTGTAATAAGCTCGACCGTTTAAATATTTTGATAAAATATTATTATTCAGCCATTGATACCAATCTAGAGCAATTTTTTTTCTCACTAGTCTGGAGAACCCCGCTAAGAGAGTTCCCAATACCAAAGCTGAACCATAAAGCAGTAAAGCATCATAAAACTTAGAGATTTCCTTCTCTCTAATGATGACATCTGCCAAATAGCGATTAATAAAGCTATTAAAAACATTTGCACCAACAAGCGCAATTATTAATAATATCAGGAGAAAAAGCATTCCCCATGAACGAATCACGTCTGAGAATGCTCTGTCTCCTGGCTCGTTTGGATACCAGTAAGGTTGGGCAACCGCTTTTACATCTTTCCAAAATTGACTAATACCTAAAAAAGCACTTGTTGAAGATTGAGCTTGAACAACTTGGGTTGGCATATTCTGAAACTCAATTAAGATTTTACGTAACAAGTAAGTTAGTTATATGAAAGTAGTGTTAAGGCTCAATTACTAACTAACTAACTAACTAACTATTGTAGACATAAATAAAGTAGCAAATTGACCTAATGTAATTGTTGGGCTTTTTGGAGAATAGTAGGCTTTTTCTCACGATTCGGGAAACATACTTTTGAAGCTATTATTTAGCCGAATGTTTCTACTATAGGACTTACACATTGACAGAGTGGTAAAATAATGCTGACTTGAAATCAGTGTCGTCTACCCACAGGTATCGGACAATTACAGAAATCAGCAAACTCTCGACAGCACAATGCAATCTGGAACATTACACTCTATATATTTTATATCTACCCGATGAGGACAAGCTCAAACAAATAACGAGGAGTACCTTCGTTACAATTCATGATACTCCGAAGGGGAATTGAAACATTCCACCGAGTAATCAAACAGGTATGTGGAATCTGTCGATTTATGGTGAGCCAGCGCGTTGCGATAGCGAGGCACGAGCGTCACCCGTAAGGGTTAGAGATAGCCATGCTTTTCCCGACTCATATATTTTGCTCACTTCAAGCATTTGTTAAATTGGAGCTAATGCGCTCTGAAAAAACAATTACCAACTGGTATGAAGTGCAAAGAAACTTATTTACAGAAGTCGTGCGCGAGTATATTTTGAACAACATAACTAGTGCAGGCGTTTGATAATGTGCATAACTGATGTTTTTTGTCAATGCGTAAGTCCTATAAGTTTTAAGTTTTCAGCAGATGATTTTTTCGTCATGTGTCATAAGTACCTGTGCAAAATTAATTGTATATTGACATGGGCTGAAATGCTTGTCACAAGTTCATTCCAGATTAAATAAATGTTCAATTAATTTTGCGTGAGTACCTATTTTATAACGCAGTATCTACCATTTTACATTTTTATTTTTTGTTTCTACCCCAATTTCCCGATCTGATACCTCTTAACTGTCTTAACT
>JAQYWP010001114.1 GCA_029379285.1 Rhizonema sp. PD38 | reverse complement strand
GGCGTGCTGCAATGGATGATGACTATATGCTCACCCTGTTGGCAGCTGCACTAGCCGACCCCACTCAGGAGACGTAACCTAGCTGTCAATAGCGTTTGAGATGCGCTTACCCTGGTTCCAAATCATCCTTACACTTTTCAAGAATGACCAAATTGTGAGTCCAACCAATTTCTGCAACCAGTGGTTGCAGTTTTTCATTCTGGCTATACGCAACATAAAAACCCCGCATATTCCAGATATTGCGGGTAGAAAACCCACCAATACCTGGAAACTCTGCCTGTAAGTCCTTCGCTAACTGTTCTACCACAGACTTGCCCCAACTAGCTCCCTGCTGGCGGGTGATGATTATCCGTCCAATATCCCAGTAGAGAGCAATCAGTTCTTTATTAACTGCTTTGAGTGCTTCATACTGTGCAAAACGAATACGCTGTTTGACTTCGACTAAGAGATTTCTATAGTCTTCTGGAATAGGGTTGCTCATGACGGTAATTGATTCTTGTAGTCCTACATTTTTCTAGTTATCTGGAATGAGAAGGAAATTGTGATGAGATTTGCTATTTTCTTGAGATTAAATAGCTATGCTAGCTTAAGCTCTCCAAATGAGTACAAAAACAATCTGAAGGATTGAGGCAAACATTACTGACTCTTTTTTATTCTCATCTGGTGGTCGAATTCTCACCTTGCCTAATCCGGCAGTTACAATCGCACCGGATACTAATTCATCAGCGTAAAGCGCAAGTACTTGCAGACAGACAACAGATTGCTGTCTGGTACTGAGATTTACTAAACGCAAAATGCCATAGTGAGAGATTCCCCGCACAATTGCTAACTCTCCAAAGTCCTTATCAAGCATTATCAAAATCCGACTTTCTCTCTCCAGCTATTGCCAAAATCTCCTCGTCTCCTGGATCTTCTAACCAATTTCCAGTCCAGACAACATCGTACCCAGCCGCTACTAACTCTGCTTGTACCCCATTCCACACACAAGTATCGAGAAGTAGCTTCACTCTTAAGACTCCACAACTAAGAGTTCAACTCGCTCATGCCCCACTAGCCGACGAGCATAGATTAAACAGGCTTGTACATC
The DNA here is from genome assembly GCA_029379285.1 of Rhizonema sp. PD38. Taxonomy (GTDB): domain Bacteria; phylum Cyanobacteriota; class Cyanobacteriia; order Cyanobacteriales; family Nostocaceae; genus Rhizonema. Next base: position 2,073 of record JAQYWP010001114.1, on the reverse strand, counting down.
TTCCCTTTCTAACCAGGCGTAACCCTCCAGTAAAGTCTCAACAGTATCACCTGCCGCCAGCATCCCCAAAATATGCTCAACCGCCAGACGATGCCCCCGAATAATGGGCTTACCCCCAAAGATTTTGGGGTTGACGGTAATCCTTTCCAAAAGTTTTTGCTCGTCCATTGTGAATCTCCAACGTATTTAAGTTTTAAGTTAACACGACACTATCAACCAGAATCCCTATTAGGAATTGAAAGCTCAAGCAATCCATATCTCACTCATCTCCTTTGCTTCTCAACCAGTAAGCAAGCGTATCCAGCAGTAGTGCAGACTGAGCGATCGCTATAGAATATGGAGCAGTTGCATCGTGAACACTGTTGCGATAGCTTATCGGGTAAATCTGGAAGTGCATCGGTAGCCGTAGCCGCATCCGCACTTCTGACACTGGGCGATGAATCACGTAACAAACCAAACCCTGATTTTTCAGCAGTTTGTTAATTTCACCAACCCAACGATTTCCTGGTTGCCAAATTTCCACCCCCTTAAGAACTTGAACTTTCCAAGCATCAGCAATCGGTTGCAAGTCATCAGAGTAGGTAAACTTCCAATTCAACTTTTCCTCTTGGTAAGAGTGTAGCTTCATGAAAGCGAGGCAGCGTGCAAATCTCCCTTTAGGAATGGGTTGTTCTGTGCGTGCAGCAGTTTCCTTCAGCGATCGCATAAACGCAGTATCAGTCCACATTTCAATTTCCAAATTTCCTAAAATCCCAGGTAAATCGTAGGTTTTGAACCTGTCTACTTCTTTTTTCTCTGTTAAATCGTACAATCCACACAGCAAAGCACTAGTACCTCGGAAACTACAAGCATCCTCAGCAATTGGGTTTCCCCCTTTTTTGCCTGACATCTGTCGCCAATCATCCGCCCATCTTTTAGTATGTGCTGCTACAGAAGTAAGCTTTGTGTCAAATACCTGTTCGCAGACTTCTCGAAACTTTTCGCGGCTTTGGGCATACTGTTGTTGAATCGTGCGATTGCCCAGCTTACTGTACAGCAGTATTGATTGCACAGCGCCCCAACGGCGGTAGTAGCCTTGAAAATCGTTGATTTGGCGATACAATTCATTAATCTTAGCATGGAAGAAGGGGCGATCATAAATGCCATTAACTTCTAAAGCTGCTGTCTCCCCTTCAAACAAGCGTTCCACCAGAAAGTTAGGAACAAGAGCAAAAGCACTAAATCTTTCAAATTTAATCAGCTTACCATCTTTTTCATAACCATCATGCCTTCCTAAGCGTCCCAAACGTTGGATGAAGCTACCTGCATCCGAAGATTCAAAAATTAATTGATTAATTTTGAAGTCAACTCCCACATCAATAGTGCTGGTACCAATAACTAAGTCTGTCGCCAGACTTATGTCTTTTTCTGTTTTTCCTGACAGCCCTGTATTTTCTCCTACCGTCAAACCTAATGGTTGTAAAAGTTCTCGAAAAAAAGGTGTCAAGCGCTTGACTGCTGCAATTGAGTTCAGGATAATTGCAACCTTACTACCTGGATACTGCTGAAACTGAGCCAAAATCAGATGACTGTTGTGTCTCAACCAGGTTTCAGAAGATTTAACTGTCGGTTCTAAAGAAATGAAAGTTAACGATAGTGTTCGCGATACCTGTCGCCATCCTTGTGCTTGTAGTTGCTGCCCTTGTTCTAGTGTATCGGGAAATGTATACTTATTTTCCTTAGTGGGATTAATCTGTATACAGCGGAATCCAGCTTTTTCTAATCGTTCAATTAATTGTCTATTTGGCGTCGCTGAAAGAAATAGAAATTTCTTCCGCCGATTTGTGCAGCGTATTAGCAGCATCGTGTTAATTGTGCTAGCAATCTGCGGGGCTTGGAAAACGTGAAATTCATCAAAAATGAAGAAATCAAAATCTTTGTCAATCCGTCCCCAAAGTTTATCAGGGCTATCGCCTGGAATCAGATAAGCACCTTGATGTAAGTAGTGCCAAATATCAGTGTTAGTAAGTAAAACTTCAGATTGATGGGTACGGGTGGCGATCACAGCTCCTTTTCTCAAGCCCTCATTTTCTG
>JAQYWP010001113.1 GCA_029379285.1 Rhizonema sp. PD38 | reverse complement strand
GTTAAGCCTTATTCTCTCCCCGTGCTTCCCCTGCCTGCCTCAACAGATTAATTTCCTTAACTGAACCGTCTTGAGCCAATTGGCTGCATTGAGCTTTCAACCCACGTGCCTAAAGTACGAAGTACGGATGCTATGCATCCTGCTTCTTTTGAGGTTTTTAGCTTGTGTTCTTATAAAATTTCTCTAACTTTAGCAAGAACTCTTTTCTGACCATAGATGGTTATTTTATTAGCGTAGATTTGTTAATTTCATATAGATAAAGATTGCAACTCAATATATTGCTTACGGTCGTTAGAACAATATTATATATAAGCAAAGGAATGGCGAATAGGAATTGCTGTTTTTCGTATTCATTACCATTTGAACCAGTATCTGTAGAGGCATTTATATTATAGAATTTATGTAATTATGGATATTTTTTTGAGTATTGCAATTGGTGTTGGGTTGAGTGCAGCTTGTGGCTTTCGGATTTTTGTCCCACCATTGGTTATGAGTATTGCCGCAATATATGGACATCTGCCGCTTTCAGCTGATTTTCAATGGATTGGAACTTATCCAGCACTTTTGGCATTTGCATTTGCAACTTGTATTGAAATTGTAGCTTATTACGTCCCATGGATTGATAATTTGCTAGATACTATTTCTACACCAGGGGCGATCGCAGTTGGTATTTTCATTACCAAAGCCTTGGTTCACGATTCAACTGATCCTTTACTAGGATGGACAATAGCAGTGATTGCAGGTGGCGGTTCTGCGGGTATCATTCAAACTTTGATGGGAATGGTTCGCTTGTCTTCAACAGCATTGACAGGTGGAATTGGTAACGCTACAGTTTCGACAATTGAAGCTGGCAGTTCAGTTGTCTTATCAGGAATGGCTGTCTTTGTGCCGATATTAGCTATAGTTTTATTAATCGTAATTGTAACCTTTTTAATGCAAAAGGTGTTGCAAACAATGAATTTACGATCCTCTTCAAAAAAGGAAGAAAGAACCATCTAAACACTTCATAGAGGTTTAAAAGATGAAAAACATGATATCAACGAGCTTAAACAGCTTGTTAAAACAGAAACAAAAATCAGTTCTTCTGTTTGAATCAATTGCTGGCGCTCAAGAAATTGCCTTTATGCTGAATGGTGAATGGGATGGGTGCAACGGTGTGACTGTGAATAAATGTGACGAGGTGGCAATTAATACTGCTGCTGCTCTGGTGACAACTGCATGGTGTTATCCAGGTGTTTCTTTTGCTCTTTTAAAGAGACTCACATCTCGTGAGCTTTTGCAACGGTATGCAATAGGAGAGAGAAATTTTGTTAATGCTAATTTAAGGTGTGCAAAGCTTTGCTCTGTGTCTTTAGCTGAAGCTAACCTAAGTCGGGCGTCGCTGATTTTATCTGACTTGAGTGAGTCTAATCTCAGCAGAGCAAATTTGACGGCAGTAGATTTTCACCAGAGCAATCTCAGTGATACTAACTTGAGCCAATCGCAATTGGTGAGGGCTAATTTGGTATCAGCCAATTTGTTACGGGCAGACTTAAAAGAAGCAAATTTAAGCTACGCTTGCTTGCAGAATGCCAATTTGAGAGAAGCTGATTTGAGAGGTGCAAATCTCTCTGGGGCAGACCTGAGAGGGGCTGATTTGGATGGAGCAATTTTTGATGAGTTAGAATTATTAAAAACCTAAATTGCAATCAGTAATCAGCACTCGTGCCGTTAGCTATGTTCATAAATTGTTTGGCTCATAAAACTAAATGGCTGATGGCTTACCTAATTTGTAGATGTTTAAGTAGGTAAATAGTTATGGAAGCAGCAGAAATTATCTCAAAATATGCAGCAGGTGTCAGAGACTTTACAGGAGCCGATTTAAGTGAGGTTAATTTAGAGGGAGTCAATCTAAGTGGAGCCATATTAGATAAGGCTACTTTAGATGGAGCAAATCTCAATGGGGCAAATTTGACTCAAGCTAGTTTGAATGAGGCAGATTTGAATGGGGCAAATTTAACTCAAGCAGATCTCACTGGAGCAAACTTAACTGGAGCCATCCTAGATGGAGCAATTTTAGATGGCGCTAAACTTGATCATGCCAACTTAAGTCAATCTGACTTGACTGTAGCAAAGCTGATAGATGCGACTTTAAGTGAGGCTAATCTCCACGAAGCGAACTTAAATGCTGCCAATCTAGATAATGCTAATTTAAGTGGAGCCGACTTAGTTGTTGCTGACTTAACAGACGCCAATTTGAGTCAAGCCGATTTGCATCAGGCTAACTTGAACGGAGCCAATTTAGAAGGAGCTAATTTAGAAGGTACTCTCCTCGATTCAGAGCAAAAATAACCAGTTTGGGATGTCAAGATTTTAACCTGACATCCCAAATCTAAAAACCGAACATTACGTTATACTCTCAAAAGTCAGTAAGTTCAATAATGTCAAATAATGTTCAGTAAATCAGTTACTAGGAATTAACTCCCAAACTCGCTATAATCTTCTGTACAAGGACTTCTGGTGGTTCGGAAATATCCACCTGAATTGCATCAGTTGGTTCCTCCAAGGTGTCAAACTGACTTTGGAGAAGTTCTAGAGGCATATAGTGGTGGGAACGCTCTTGCAATCGTTGTTTGATGAGTTCAAACGAACCCTTCAAATACACCAGCTTTATCTGTTCGTGATCCACCAAAAGCATTTGGCGATAGCTTTCTTTCAAAGCTGAACACACCAGTACGCAGTTTTTATTTTCTTGCAACCACTGTTTTATGGCTGCTTGGATGTCTTTCAGCCAAGGCATCCTGTCGGCATCTGTCAGGGGAATACCATGCCGCATTTTATCGACATTTGCTGAAGGGTGAAAAGAGTCACCATCACTAAATTCCCAGTGTAAAGACTTTGCCAATAGTTCTCCGACAGAGGATTTACCAGAACCAGAGACACCCATTACTAAAATAATCATCTGTTATGGACAGTGGGGCAGAAGGGGACTCATACTAATACTATATGAAGATGCAACTTTTCAGACACCCCCAACCTCTCTAAAAAAAAGGGGGGTGGGTATCTTCAAGGCTAACCGAACCTTATTAAGGAATGAGGATTAAATAAGATCCAGAAATCGGACATGCAATAATAAACTGAATCTGTCCATTGAATTTTTCGATTTTATGACTCCGTATTCA
>JAQYWP010001112.1 GCA_029379285.1 Rhizonema sp. PD38 | reverse complement strand
GCTAGAGAAATCGCTTTTTTCGGACCAACAATGATCGCCAACCTTTTAGCTCGAGTCAAACCTGTATAAAATAGATTTCGTGTCAACATCATGTAGTGTTGCATATATAGGGGCAAGATGACCACCGGGTATTCAGAACCTTGGCTTTTATGGATACTAACACTCCAGGCAAGAGCAATTTCATTCAAGTCAGCATAGTCATAGATGACACTGCGTTCTAGATACTGTACGGTCACTTCTTGCTCTTCTGTATCAATGTTGGTAATAAATCCTACATCACCATTAAAGACTTCGCGATCATAATCATTAGTTTGTTGGATGATGCGATCGCCAACTCTCAAAGTCATCCCACCCCTAGTTATCTCAACCTTATCCGAATTAGGAGGATTAATTAACTGCTGCAAGACATTGTTAAGATTGCGAGTACCCACAATACCCCGCGTCATTGGGCATAATACTTGAACATCAGTCACTGGGTTAAACCCAAGCTGGGGAATCAAACCGTTAATCAATTCACAGATCGCCTGTACCCCGTGTTCTGGTTCATGTCCGCCACCATGCCAAATGCAATCAGAAATGGGGGTATCGCTCACTGGCTCCATGGCAGGATACTGGCCACGATTGATTTGATGAGCAGCAGTAATAATTGCACTTTGTTGTGCCTGACGAAACACCTGGGTAAGCCGCACCACTGGAACTTGACCAGAATTTATCAGGTCAGAAAGTACCTTTCCAGGTCCAACCGACGGTAACTGATCAATATCCCCTACCAACAGCAGCTGAGCATTTGACGATAAAGCTTGCACCACTGAATATGCTAAGAATAAGTCCAGCATACTCGCTTCATCAATGACGAGCGCTCTTGAAGACAATGGATTTTCAGTATTACGCTTAAAACCCATCGTCTTGGGGTCAAATTCTAACATTCGATGTATGGTTTTAGCTTCTAACCCGGTCATTTCACTCAATCTTTGAGCAGCGCGTCCAGTTGGTGCAGCCAAAGCGATAGACTTCCCCATTGCTTTCCATAATTCCACAATAGTACGCACACAAAATGTTTTTCCAGTGCCAGGACCGCCTGTTAAAATCGTGATTTGAGAATAAGCTGCTATCTCCACTGCAAGCTGTTGCTGCTCTGAAAGTTCAATGTTACGAGATGTAGTGTAGCGGTAGATCCAGGAACGAACACGTTCCATATCTGGGTTGGTGGGTTGGATTAAGCGTTGTTGTAAACTTTGTGCTAAGTTTTGTTCAGTGTAAAAGAAGCTGGGTTTGTAGCAAAGTAGTGTTTGCTCTATGCTTTTTTCCCGAATCAACTCTGAAGCCACAGCCATATTTTGGATAATTGATGCGATGGCTGCCTCTGCTGGTTGATGAGACTCAGTTTTCAATAGGAGAGCCACCTGCTGAATAAGTTCTGGCTGTGGTAAGTAACAATGTCCATTTTCAGATGCTTCACTCAAGGCATGAGTCATACCAGCACGGTATCTAAATTCTGAATCAGGTGGAACGCCTGCATTGCGAGCAATCTTGTCTGCAGTGAGAAAGCCAATACCATAAATATCAGTTGCTAACTGGTAGGGGTTTTGGGTGACTGTGGCGATCGCCGCATCCCCATACTGCTTATATATCTTGACAGCATAAGTTGTGGAAACACCGTGCCCCTGCAAAAAGACCATCACTTCTTTAATCGCTTTTTGCGCTGACCAAGCCAAATGTATTAAATTAATGCGCTTTTTTGCTATGCCTTTAACTTCAACCAGTCGCTCTATTTGATTTTCAATAATCTCAAGGGTTATATGTCCAAAGTGGGCGACGATGCGTTTAGCGGTGACAGGACCGACACCTTTAATGAGTCCACTACCTAAGTACTTCTCAATACCTGTGAGGGTAGCGGGTTTGGTTTCAAGGTATTGAACAACTTGAAATTGGGGACCGTATTGGGGATGCTCTCGCCAAAAACCCAACAATTGCAGCGTCTGTCCTGCTTGAATGTCAGCGAAGCTCCCGACAATAGTGGTCAGTTCAGACTCTCGTGAACGCACTAGCCGCGCCACCGTGTAGCCTGACTCTTGGGAGTAATAGGTTACACGCTCGACGACTCTCGATATTGTTTCATGTTGGGGGGTTACATTAGTTGGTTGTGGTACAGGTGCAGCAGACATGACTTTATTGCAATTGGGATATGCGCTTCGCCTAGAATTTCGGACCTCTTTTCAACAAGCATTTTCATAGTAATTATGTACTATATTGCTAATTGGATCAATATAAATGTTTAGTTAATGGGCGTTAACTCTTTTCGCCCCCCTGCACAGAAAGCAAGTCTTTATGAGTAAACTTCTTATCCGAACAGTATTGTCATCTCCCCTGCTAAAGAGATCCCCATCTCAAGATCTGTCGAGAGAGAAGATCTGATTTTAACTGTCAGTGTTAAGGCTAGAGTACTATCCTCTAATACTTGAACATATAGCAGTCGAGCTAAACTTCCTTATCTAAAATTGGGTACTCCCGCATCGCACCATCAATCGCCACCAAGTCATACGGCGGGTCAAATTGTCGCCTGTTCTTGATTGGAATTAACACTGCCAATACCCCCATTTTAGTAGGTAAATCCTTGACAGGAGTATTGATACAGATTCCCGTCATACACGCCCATTCGTACCATTGCTGCTGTTCAAGTGTCATTGAAGAAGAATCTCGTTTTTCAAGTTCTGGCTTCTTCACTAACCAACCTTCCTCCAGGCACTTCACAAAATAACCTTCGCGGTTCGAGACTTTACCCTCTTTTGTTTTTTGATCAACGTAAGCGATCGCTTCTACAAACTTCTCCCCATGCGCTGCCCACAATTTCTCCGCCTTCGCTGGGACTAAATGAATATCAGCATTTTTCAGCATCTGCACGATTTCCGTTGGGAATGTTGCAGCTCCTCCAGTTCCAACGCTCTTAATCGCTGTCATGCTCGGTTTTTTGGGAGTTACAACCTTAATCGATACACCCTTCACAGTATTCTGTAGATAGTTTAGAAAATAACCTTCTTTGTCTTCCTGACTGACGAGTTCCCCAGTTTTCCTCAGTTGAACTGTTGCATCCAGCATCGCATCTTCACCATATTCAGTTAGGCAATAATGCATCTGTGGAGTTGTCAAAATCACACCCATCTCTATTA
>JAQYWP010001111.1 GCA_029379285.1 Rhizonema sp. PD38 | reverse complement strand
ACATAGGTTTTTATCTTCTTCCTGGTCTACTTTCCCCCCAACTCTACCCAGTCTTGCCTACATGTAAAAAACCTACCCTTATGAGCTCCCCCCAGCCCCTCTCCCAAACTTGGGAGACAAAGCACACCGAAAAGCGGGGAGGGGTTCAGAGGTATTAAGGTTATGCTACCAAACTTGATATAAGACAACAAATAGACCTTGCTATTATCACAGGTAGCAAGGTCTATTTGTTAGCAGTTATGGATACTTGCACATCATTAGTCATTTGTCGTTATCAATGACTAATGATGGTGACGGGGCAACTATCGCCAATATTTAGAGGAAATAGAATACCCCGTCACGCTTGTTCAATATTGCCAGCAGTTAAGGTGTAAATCGACACCCTCCACAGCAATAGCAGCAACGGAATTTTGCTCAGGAACTAGTTCTAACAAAGTCCACTGTTGCTCTGTGACGAGTTTTGCTCGTTCTCCTGGAGTCAGTGAAATCTCTATTTGCTCTAGTTGGGCAAGTCCGACTCCTGTTGCTTTTAGATAAGCTTCCTTGCAAGTCCAATAGCGGAAAAACACTTCTTCTACCTGGTTGGGTGGAAGCGATCGCATCACGTCATATTCTCGAGGTGAAAAGTACCGTTCGGCAAGGGTAAGAACGTCGGAAATTGAACGGACGTATTCTAGATCTACACCAATCTGGCGATCGCAACTTACTGCACACAAGGCTAATCCTTGAGAGTGAGTCAAGTTAAACCACAGCTTACTTTCACTAAATGTATCAGCCAAGACTGGTTTGCCGAGAGGTTCGTAATTAAACTGCAACTGTTGAGGATCGACATTTAAGTAACGACCTAATATTGTTCTGAGGATACCGCGACCGGCTATAAAACGCTGACGATGTTGCTCTTTATAGAACCGCTTCGCCCGACCAACTTCGTCGCTAGAGAGGGTTTCTGCCAAGTGTTGCAGTTGTGCTTCTGGGCGATCAAGGTTGATGCGCCAGACGTGAACATCATTCTGCAACAAAGTTAAATCTGCCGGTGTGGGCAGCCACTGATTATTATTAAGAGCAGTCATTGAGTTAATTAGTAACAGTCAGCCAGTGCGTGGAGGATGGATGCTTGCTCGGATAAAGATAGGAAAATGACGATTTGCCTTGTCCTTCCCCTGTGAAATGTTGTCTCCAATCTACAATCCGATCATTGGGTACACCCTTAACAAATTGCTCGGGTTCGGGGTAGGTTTATCCCGCCTTTCGCCGGGATATGAAATGTGAAATAATCTAAAATCTCAAATTGTTAGTCAAAAAGCGCTTTTGCTTTTCTCGGGGAGAAAATACTTTCCGACTTTCCCGTAATTATACAATTTTTTAGAAGCTTGCGCTCATTGTCTAATAACATTTGTCAGGGATCGATAGAAACAGAGAATAGGAGTGTAGGAACATATTAATGGGTAATGGGTAATAAGTCATTAGGTATAGGGTAGACAGTACCCCAGAAGATTTTAATCTATAGAGTTTACCAAGATCTCACTCCCCACCATCCGAAGCGCCAAAATCAAATCACTAAACTTTTTCTACATCTGTGTGAAAATGTACATTGCATATATGACAATATCTGTCAATACGTAAGTTTTACGCATTAAAACACAAAGATTTCCTACCCTCAGTCTTACACGTGAGATGAAATCCGTTTAAATAGTGACAATGATTAATCTTCTCCAGGTGCCTCTGTCTTAAGTTTGGGAGAGGGATGTTCGCGATCTAGTGATCTGGGGAATTATGTATATGACAATACGGTTTAGTTAAGATAATATACCTACCGATAAATTTTGTAGAGATGTTGCTTTATGTCGGAACTGTAGGGCCTCAACCTCCCAGTGCTTGCTACCCAGGTGGGGCGGAACAAGTCTTTGTAGAAAATACAAGAACTCCAGGTATCTCATTTGTTTTTGATGGCAATGTACCTGATGGAGGTTCCTTACCTACAAATTGTTACTCTGTTGGGAGTTCCGCTGTTGGGAAACAGGTTCCTGAACCCTCTGCTTTGTTTGGTATCAGTGCGATCGCTGCAACATTTGGTTTGATTTCTATCTTCAGTCAAGGTTCACTAGAATCTAAAACTAGACAGACAGCTAATAGTTAAGAGTTGCATGAGGATTACCCACGCTCACGCTCCAATTCGCTCATTCACACTCAGAGAAAACTATTGCGTCGTTCTGGTTGGTTTGTGATTATCCTATTCCTGTGCCAGATCAAGATCCCCAACTTTTTAGAGAATTCGGGGATCTTGCTTCGGTACTACAACCATAAGCCCAAAAACACCCAAAACTTCATACTATCGACAGTATCAACCCCGCTTACAGCAAAAGTAACGTTCCTTCTTCCCGTTCGCGCCTATAATAAGGTGTAGAAACTAGTATAGTCCCTTTTTTCTTGGTGGGCTTTAAACCAATCCAACGCATGATTTTCCCTTGGACAACACGCCACACTTACCCCCTTTTTTTTGTAATATTCGAGTTTTACAGGAGTAATTATTAAGCCCAAAATAAGTGTTAAATATTAGACCTGTTGGTTTTTATTCATAATAACTTGCGATGACTAAGATTCTAGCAATTTCAGAAGAGATCACCACTTTTAGACTTGTCGAGATGAAGCTCGGTCTAACTCAAGCTGAAGATAGGTACTTTTTCACGGAATGGATGGATGAGTTACCGTCTTTAAGTGAGTTAGAGCAGGCACGGCTCGATCAGGTGCGACGAAATTATCTTTACCAAATTTCTGATGGCATTCTTCTGGAGGAAACTATTAAAATGGTCGTGCTTTCTCCATTACTGGAGCTTGCTGGTTTTTACCAAGCTCCCTACAAATTTCGGGTCGAATTTCCGGTGGAGATTCAGGCACTTGGTGACAATGATGAAATTTTGCGTGGGCGGATTGATGCGTTAGTTTTGCTTGACAAGCTTTGGGTTGTTTTGATTGAGTCGAAAAAGACGACATTTGATTTAGAGCTTGCAATTCCCCAAACGCTAGCATATATGGCAGCTCATCAAAAACCAGAACAACCGCTTTATGGCATGATGACAAACGGCAGCAGTTATTTATTTATCAAAACTTTGGGTAAGCAGTACGGTGTTTCGGATTTGTTTTCTACGCGATCGCCTCATCGCAATAATC
>JAQYWP010001110.1 GCA_029379285.1 Rhizonema sp. PD38 | reverse complement strand
GAACTGGCACTTAGTCAAGGAATTGACATTCAAATTTCCAGGTGCAAGATCTGAGGTAACGGTTGTTGAAAAGCTATATTCACATCCACCTCCCACAGGTTAATTACGCGATAATCTTGGATTGCGCGTAACCCCGCAACATTTGATTCATATGTTGGCAGTATTTTTACATTATCTGTTTTCAGAATATTGAGCAGTACAGGGTATGTTGGTAAATTATACTTTTCTTCTGCTAGCCCCGCATATGCACGCATTCGGCGCGGCATTTTGGATGTGTAGCGTAATTGTAATTCGTTGAGAACTAGAAATTCTCCTTCTTGGGGACTCTCAACACGGATTAAAACATCACTTTCTCGACTTATCCATTGAAACTCGGAGTTGAGAATTTCGCCGACTGTGATATCTGGAATCTGCGTCACCCACCTCACCGAGTTATTGGGTGCAAGGCTAATTAAACGTTTGGTGCTGACATCTACGGGTTTTGGCATTAGGATTTAAATGTACTTGAAGAAACACAGGGAGTAGTTATTCATATCGGGTTTCACAAGCATTCTCTAAGAAAGTCGTTTTAAAATTAAATGATTGCGTTCTGTTAACCTTGCTTCCCAATTAGGTTCAACAACAATCGTACTAATTTTTTCGACAATGATCGCAGGTCCAATAAGACTATCTTCTGGTTGTAAATTCTCTCGTCGATAAACGGGAGTATCATGCCATTGATCGCCAGTAAATACCCGTACTGTCTCGACAGATGTGGGGGCTTCATCTAAAGTCCGGGTACGAGTCACTAAAGGTTCCTCAGGAGTCTCCATTTTTTGAATTACTTCCACTGAAGCAGATTCAACAATTATTATCTTCTCTGATTGAATGAAACCATAGCGAGATTTATGTTCAGCTTCAAATTCTTCTCGCATGACTGCCACGTCTGATGTGAAATCTACAGTCAAAGTAGAGTTAGTCTCCTGATATTTTAAATTAACTTTTCTCACAACGTCCTCTTCATGGAAGTCAACTTCACCCGCCTCGGAAATGTGAGGTTTAGTCCCTTGTAGTTCAATTCTTGCTTGGGTTTCTAAAGACTCAATCAACTGTATTAATTGTGAGATTGATGCTTCTGTTAAAGGCACCTCTACTCCCCCAACTCTTGTTGCCCGGACATCTGCTAATCCCATTCCATAGGCAGAGAGAACTCCAGCATAAGGATGTAAAAATATTTTTTTCATCCCTAAAGTATCGGCAATTAAACATGCAACTTGTCCACCTGCGCCACCAAAACAACAAAGCACATATTTCGTCACATCATAACCGCGTTGTAAACTAATTTTTTTAATCGCATTTGCCATATTCTCGACAGCGATCGCCATAAATCCAGCTGCGACTTGTTCGGGGGTACGAGAGTTGCCCGTAGTGGCTTCAATATCTTGGGCTAATTGTGTAAATCTAGATCTGACAATATCTTGATCGAGAGGTAAATTGCCATCGTGTCCAAATACAGGGGGAAAATATTGGGGATGAATCTTGCCCAACATAACATTAGCATCAGTCACTGCCATTGGTCCGCCACGTCGGTAACAAGCAGGGCCGGGATTTGAAGAGGCAGATTCAGGCCCAACACGATAACTAGAACCATCAAAAAAGAGAATTGAACCACCACCTGCAGCAATAGTATTGATAGATAATACAGGAACTCGCATTCGCGCCCCAGCAATTTCTGAATCGAGTTGTCGTTCATACTCTCCTTTAAAGTGGGCAACATCCGTACTTGTCCCTCCCATATCAAAGGTAATGACTAACTCAAAACCCGCCCTCTTACTGGTTTGGACTGCACCAACTATACCCCCAGCCGGACCACTTAAAATACTATCTTTTCCTTGAAATTGTTGGGCTGCGACTAAACCTCCGTCAGATTTCATAAACATTAATCTGACGTCAGGTAACTGACTGGCAACTTGGTTGACATAACGACGCAGAATCGGAGTTAAATAAGCATCGACGACTGTTGTATCTCCTCGGCTAATTAACTTCATTAAAGGACTGACTTGATGGGATACAGATATCTGCGTAAATCCAATTGTTAAAGCAAGTTGAGCAACTTGTTGTTCGTGTTCTGGAGAACGATAGCTGTGCATCAAAACAATCGCACAACTACGAATTCCAGTATTGTAAACTGCTTGTAAGTCTCGAGTGACTTGTTCAATATTTATTGGGATTAATTCTTGACCGTGAGTATTATAGCGTTCATCTATTTCAACCACCTGTTCGTAAAGCATAGTTGGTAAAACGATATGACGGGCAAAGATGTCTGGACGGTTTTGATAGCCAATTCGCAGCGCATCTTTAAACCCTTTGGTAATGATAAGCAGAACCCTATCGCCCTTCCTTTCTAACAGTGCATTAGTTGCGACTGTTGTCCCCATTTTGACCACTTCTATTGCTTCAGTTGGAATAGGTACATTGCTCTTAAGACCCATAATATCCCGAATGCCTTGAATCGCTGCATCTTGATACTGTTCGGGATTTTCTGAAAGTAATTTATAGATGATAATCCATTGCTCTTGAGGCAGGGGAACAATTAAAAAACGTTCCGGATGTCTGGAGAGTCTGTCGGCGATCGCCTGATTATTAGTCACAGCAACAATATCTGTGAATGTGCCACCTCTGTCAGCAAATACTTTCAACATGGCTCTATTTCCTTTGCGGGTCTAGAGATAAGATAACAATGGAATTGATTTTCTTTGAAATATTGATTCATGTGTGAAAGTAAAGATTGACTATCTTGACTATGATACTCTTCGATAATTTTCAAAATTATTAGCATTGAATCAAAAGCTGTTGCACTGCGCCATGTTAAGTTTTCTGTTCCCCATAACTGAGTGCCTATTTGACAAAAACTCTGTGCTATGGAATTAGAACTCTCACATCCGTTTTCTTGACTTTGCCAATGCCAAGGAATACACGCTATAATTTTACGCTTATTTTGACTGATGGAATTACACTGGTTTTGCTCATGAATCCAATGTAAAACATTATTATGATAAAAAGTAGCTGAGCCAGCTATTAGACAGTTGTTGAGATTTAATCGGCTAATCAGTCCAGTATTATCAAGGGAGTTAGGTTCAATTCCTCCATCGGGAATGATGATGATAATATCAACGCCATCTTGTCTAATAT
>JAQYWP010001109.1 GCA_029379285.1 Rhizonema sp. PD38 | reverse complement strand
CAACAAATTTGTTTACCAAAATGGTAAACTTGTATTAGTCTATCAAGGCATGGAAATCACTTTCGCTGACAGCAAACTGCAAAACCTATGCGAGCAACAAAATCTAGCGAAAAGAAAATTGGGTGCAGAGTGTGCCAAGAAATTGAGAACCCGATTGGCTGACCTTATTGGTGTTAGTTGTGTCACAGAATTAGTTGCAGGTCGTCCCCATCCCTTAAAAGGAGATAGGGCAGGTGAATTTGCGATAGATCTAGAAGGTGGTAAACGACTTGTCTTTAAGCCAGATAATGACCCTACCCCTCTTGACAAGGATGGAAATATTCATTGGTCAAAAGTTACTGCTGTTTGTATTGTTTTCATTGGGGATTACCATGACTGAGGCAACCCGAACATTTACTCCAGATTGGGTATCTCCTCCCGGAGATACTATTGCTGATCTATTAGAAGAGCGTGATTGGACACAAGTACAGTTAGCAGATCGGTTAGGCTACACCACCAAACACATCAGCTTGCTCATCAACGGCAAAGCACCGATCAATGAAGAAACTGCTGTAAAGTTAGAACGGGTTCTGGGAAGTACAGCAGCATTTTGGCTCAGTCGTGAAGCCCAATATCGCGCCGCTTTAGCGAGGGAAGAAGAAGTAAATCGCTTACAAAAGTGGACTTGTTGGCTAGATCAATTACCAGTCAAAGAATTGATGAACCTTGGTGTAATTCCTAAGTGCAATTTGATTGCCAAAAATAAACCCAGTTTGGTAAAAAAATTATTGCATTTTTTCGGTGTGGCTTCGCCGGACGAGTGGCGAAGTTACTATGCAGGTATGGAAATTTCCTTTCGTCGCACCCGCGAAGAACAGAGTGATGTTGGTGCTATTTCCGCTTGGTTACGGTTGGGTGAAATAGAAGCAGAAAAACTGGACTGTCCTAAATACAGTAAACCAAAGTTTGAAAAAGTAGTACAGGAAATTCGCGCTCTGACGGTGTTGCCACAGGAGGAATTTGAACCACAAATGCAACAGTTGTGTCGGGAATCAGGAGTTGTGCTTGTTTTAGTACCATCAATTAAGAGAGCACACGTTAGTGGTGTAGCACGGTGGTTAAATCCTCATAAGGCACTGATTCAACTTTCACTTTACGGTAAAACCAACGACCGATTCTGGTTTAATTTTTTCCACGAAGCAGCACATATTCTACTTCATGATAAAGAAAATATTTTTCTGGATGAATGGGATAGTGGGAAAAGTTTGGTATCAGAGCCAGAACGTGAAGCAGATCAATGGGCGCGTGAATTTCTGATACCGTCTGAGTACGCAAGAGAATTAGCACAACTTGAATCTAAAGCAGATGTTGTTAATTTTGCAGAGCGTATTAGTATCCATCCCGCTATTATTGTAGGACGACTTCAACATGATTGTATAATTCCTGTCTTTTGGATGAATGGTTTAAAGGAAAGTATTTATTTTCAAAGAGTAGAATAGGTACAACAGACAAGAGCCTCCGCGACATCATTCACAGCGAACTACACTTTCTGACGTATTCCTTTACTTTGTGCGAACTGCCTTACTTCGTCAAGCGAGAAACCTTGTCCTAATGCTATCCATTACCCGCATCTTTCTTAAGAATAGCGAAAGTATTAGAGTGATCCATAAAAATAAATAGCACTACGGATTGGGGAACCCAAGCGCGAAGCTCGCTGGGGGAAGCTTCCTCCGGCAGACTTCGCGCGAAGTCTTGGGGAGAGAGTACTCTCTCCCCAAAGCTTCGCGACTACGACGAGAGATCTAGAATGAACTGCTGGGCATTTATTTCTTGGCAATATGTTTATAGAGAAAGGGTTATAGGAGTTTTACGGGTTCGAGGGGGTTGACAAAAATAGAATGATGTGGAAGAGCGAGACGCTCAGAAAATTCTCTTAACTAATTGCGATGAGAAGCATATGTAGTGATAAGTGTAGTAGGAAATAAATGACTATTGCGATCAGCTACAACAGTCATAAGTTTGTAGTCTTGGATCTTCCACCATTTTCAACAAGACCTCAAAAACTGGATTTCGACCACGAAAAATAAAGGTATTCAGGCTGGTTAATTTGCACTGATACCTGGGTTTTGATGAGGGTGTAAGATCTGAGTAGTGCGACTCCTTGAAGATTTAGACAGCTTTACGATACAATACAGAGAAAATTATGTAGGAGACAGTCCTATGTTTGAACGCTTCACAGAAAAAGCTATCAAGGTAATTATGGTTGCCCAGGAAGAAGCTCGTCTCTTAGGACATAATTTTATCGGTACAGAACTGTTTCTTTTGGGTTTAATTGGAGAAGGAACTAGTGTTGCTGCTCTTGTACTGAATTCTCAGGGCGTCACCGTTGAGGCTGCCCGGACTGAAGTTCAAAAATTGATTGGTCGCGGACGTGGATCTGTAGCCGCAGAAATTCCTTTCACACCTAGAGCCAAAGCAGCACTGGAGATGGCTTTGTTAGAAAGTCGTGAACTTAAACACAGCTCCATTGGCCCTGAACACCTTCTACTGGGGATTCTCAAAGAAGGGGAAAGAATTATGGATTTAGGCATGGATCGGGGACTTACTGTCGGTCTTGCCTTCCAAGTCCTCCAAAACTTAGGGGTTGAGCCATCAACTATCCAAACACAAGTTATGCAATGCAAATTATAAAACTTAATTAACCTGAGTTAGACGTAAAAAGCAAGACCAAAAAGTATACAGAATAAACTTTGTAGCATGTTAAATAATCTTTCGGCAACAGTATCTTGATTCTCACCTAAAAAAGTCGGGATGTCTGGAAGCCCCGAAGGAGGAGTGTCAAGGAATTAAAGAAATTGACACTCCTCCGGTATTCATATCGGGGATGAAAGACGTGAAATCTGCGTCAAAGCTCGCTCTTGGGTTGCTTCCCCCGGCGGACTTTGGGCGAAGCACTGGGGAGAGAGTACTATCTCCCGCGAGTTTCACGGCACGCTTCGTTTTAACTACCGTGCTAAAATATTTCTTAGTGGCGATGAGATACACAGTTTTTCAACTGGGAAGCAAATGCTTAAGCCAACAAAGTGGACTTGTCTTCCCTAAAAAAAGACACTACCTGCGGACTGCGGGAAAGTTATGCCTCGGAAGATATCGATCCTTAATGGGTGGAGTCCAGGAACCAAGCCTACGGGGTAG
>JAQYWP010000171.1 GCA_029379285.1 Rhizonema sp. PD38 | reverse complement strand
CTTACAAAGAAAGGCAGAGGGCAGAGGGCAGAGGGCAGAAGGTAAAAATTATTAAAAATCATGCGCGGGGTGGGTTTAAAGCCCACCAAAACGCAAAGTCTGCGGGAGAGAGTACTCTCTCCCGCGAGCTTTGCAATAAAAATGTATTTCGAGACGCGTAGCGCGCGAAGCTCTGCGGAGAGAGTACTCTCTCGCGAAGCTCGCGGGAGGGAAGCTTCCCTCCCGCAGACTATTTTTGGTTACAAATATGGGCAGACACAATTTAAATGTCAGAATTTCAGAAAAAGAAAGGCAAATACTAGACAAATTTTGTGAAGTAGTAGATAGATCACAGTCGGATGTAATTCGGGAATTTATCCGATCTCTAGAAGGAAAGGTTATTAATGACCAAAATGTCTAATAATTTCGGAGATGTATGGGAATTTATTGTTCTAGGGCAATCTCTTTTACAGAAGACTCCGTGAGAAAGAGATTTAGTCGTGACTTCCTTAGTCTTCATGGCGCAAATTCCATGCTGCACCAAAAGCTGCCCCAGCCCCAGCTACTAATCCTGTACTCATTCCCTCTATAGTTTTAGTTATGGGGTCATGCGTTAAGCATTCACTTGTCACTGTACTAGCATGCAAGCAGATATTGCTTTGTGCCCAACTGGCGCTTCCTCCTAAAATGACACCAGTTACACTACAGGAAACAACAAGGAGCAGAAGACGTTTCGTTTTTCTATCCATAGATGGTTGTGTCAAATCGTGCTGATTGTAAGATACCACTTACTACTTTACACACCCGTGTTGCTTTTGTCAGGATACCTCTACAGATAGATAATATGTTTGGGGAATATGAAGGAAGAACAATCCCCAATGACCCTTTTTTCAAATAACCCTTTACTTAATTTGGAAATTGAAGGGTAAGCGGGCATACACACCCTGTGGGTCGTTCATTTTGTGTAGAATAGCGATTTGCTGTTGAAGATAAAGGAATTCTGCTGACAAAGGATCTGCTGATTTGAATTGCGCTTGATCGATTCCTAATATGCTTCGTGTCTCTTGTGCCACCTGTCCGAACAAATGCTCTCCAAATGTGCCATACTTGGGATACTCTTGTAATTCCCAATTGTCTCCGAGATTTGCCTGTTGGGCAGCGTATTTGATAGCAGAATCTAGACCGCCAATTTCATCTATTAAACCTATGCCCTTCGCTGCTGTACCCGACCAAACTCGTCCTTGAGCAATTTCGGCTACTTTCAGCTCTGGAAGTTTTCGACCTTGGGCAACTTTATTTAAGAATAAATTGTAAATTCGGTCAACACTGCGTTGGTAAAGTGCCAATTCCTCAGGAGATTTGGGGCGAGAAACAGTCTGGCTATCAGCGTACTTCCCTGTTTTCACCGTATCCCAAGTGATACCGTGGTCATTTGCCAGCTTTTGGAGATTGAATAATTGACCGAAAACACCTATGGAACCTGTAATTGTATTTGGTTCTGCAAAAATCCGATTAGAGTCAGTGGCAATCCAGTAGCCACCTGATGCAGCGAGATCGCCCATCGATACGACAACCGGTTTAATTTGTCGAGTCAACCGGATTTCTCGGTGCATCACCTCTGCTGCGGTAGCGCTACCTCCTGGACTGTTAATCCGCAGTACAATTGCTTTCACATTGCGATCCTGTCGCAGTCGCCGAAAGATTTTGGCGAAGCGATCGCCACCAACTTCTCCACTGCTACCTTGGCCATCAACAATTTCTCCTTCCGCATAAACAACAGCAACGCGATTTTTGGCGAAGCGCTCTCTTCCCAATGGTTTGTGATACACTTCTGCATAGTTATTAAAGCTGATTTGTCTGAATGTCTTATCTTCAGGCTTGCTATCGGTCAATTGCTTCAGGTCAGCAATAACTTCATCAAAATACCCGATCTTATCGACCAAATGGCTGGTTTTGGCTTGATCTGCTAGCAACAAAGCCTGATTGTCTGCGATCGCTTGCAACTGTTGTGGGTCAATTTTACGACTTGTTCCCACAGACGTGCGCCAATCCGTCCAAACATCATTCAACAATTTTTGAGTTTGTTCGCGGTTCTCTGGACTGAACTTTGTCAGTATAAACGGTTCCACTGCTCCCTTGAATTTTCCTTCCCGCACGATTTGAACGCCAACACCATACTTTTGCAAAGCCCCGGCTAGGAACATTGTTTGTATCCCCAAACCTTTAACTTCTATTTCTCCTAAAGGATTGAGCATAATCGTATCTGCAACTGAACTCAGGTAGTAATCTTTTTGATCCCACTCCATACCGTATGCCACAACCTTTTTTCCTGTGGCGCGAAACTTCTCTAACGCCTGACGGACTTCCTTGAGAGTGGCAAAACCATTTGCACCAGCAACGGAAGGATGAGTAGCATCTAAGTATATACCTACAATTCGCGAGTCTTGCCGTGCTTGTTCTAAAGTATCAAGAACGGTACGGAGCGACATCTGATTGTTATCTTCTCCTGATAATGCTTTCTGAAGAAACTCGCTAGAACTGGGTTCACTATCGCTAATATTCATTGATAAGTCAAAAACTAACACTGATTTATCTTTCACGGACGGAGCAGCTTCCTTAGAAGACACAGCTAACAGGAGCAAAAACAGTCCGGCAGTTCCAAGCCCACAAAAAATTATCAGTCCTAGTAAGCTTCCAATTGCACTGGCAAAAGTTTGTTTAATAAAATTACGCATGATAACTAATTACTCAAAAGTTTTGTCGAGCGAGAACAAAAACACCTACAAAAGTTCCACATTTTTATCCATAGCCACTTCATTGGTAACATCCTCACAGCATTTACTGCTACTCACCCATAAAGCAATATGGTGCCAGTTGCACTTCTAGTCATCTCAATGGGAACTGGAGCAACGCACTCCATAATAAACGTTTTGTAGGGGAGATTTAATCAGATAACTTACTAGAGCCAAAATTAATCGATAAAACCTGCCCCTACTCCTATTGTCTGTGCTCTAAAGTTCCAGAATGCTTGAGATCGTTCAAAGTCGCGTTACCAGTGCAAAATAGTACTGTCGTGATTTCAGCAACTAAAACTTCAGCCAAATTGTGAAGTGCGCTTCCCGATTCAGCAGCAGCTTGCAAGAAAGGCATTGCCAAACCAGCTAGATCAGCACCCAAAGCGATCGCCATTGCTACGTCAAGTCCGTGACGCAATCCTCCTGAAGCAATCAAGGGAATATCACTCTTCGCAGCACGAATACTCCTAATGCACTCCGCCGTAGGCAAACCCCAATCTGCAAATGTCCTCCCTAAACGTTGTTGTAAAGAATTTTCTGCTCGTTCACCTTCTACCTTCGCCCAAGATGTACCACCTGCACCAGCCACATCAATTGCCGTCACCCCAACAGCGATCAGTTTCTCTGCCATTGCTGCCGAAATCCCATTACCAACTTCCTTAGCAATTACAGGCACTGGTAGCTTCAAGCATACTTGATAGATTTTGTCAAGTAATCCTTTAAAGTTTGTATCACCTCGCGTTTGAATGCTCTCTTGCAGTGGGTTGAGGTGCAAAATTAGGGCATCAGCCTCTAAGATATCAATGATTCGGAGACATTCATCTAAACCGTAGTCATAGTTAAGTTGAACAGCACCCAAGTTGGCAAACAAGAGAACATCAGGAGCACACTTACGAACCGCAAAGGTATCAGCTAGCTGAGGTTTCTCCACCGCTACCCGTTGGGAACCGACACCCATTGCTAACTTATAGTGCTGGGCAACTTCCGCAAGACGGTTGTTAATGATTCCCGCCTGCTCTGTTCCTCCAGTCATAGAAGAAATCAGTAATGGTGCGCCCACCCGCTTCCCCAAGAATGTAGTGCTAATGTCAATTTCATTGCGATCAAGTTCCGGTAGACAACAATGCCTGAAGCGATAGCGTTCTAATCCGTTCGTCGTCTGATGGAATTGGACATCTTCTTCCAGGCAAATGCGGATGTGATCGGCTTTGCGTGACTGCGTTGCAATAGAAAGATTTGTAGAAGCGTTCACGGCTACGTATGACTCAAAGTTGTGTTGATTACATCTTTCCTCAGTTTGGGTGATTTTGTCAGGTGAAGGTAAACTCATAAGTAGATCTACATCAAAAAATTGCTCTCATATTCGTAGTATCTATTGCTGGTCCCTACCGCAACTACGAGCTTTTGTCAAGAGCGCGAAGGATAATATTGATAAACCTTGCCTATATTCTTGACTTTACACAACTCATCTTATAAATAGGATTTTATATGGAGGTTAGCGGACTCGAACCGCTGACATCCTGCTTGCAAAGCAGGCGCTCTACCAACTGAGCTAAACCCCCGTAAAATGAAATCAGGCGGTTGAATTTGTTTGTCCTGACTATCATAACTTAAATATTGTGATTTTGCACTACTAGGAGCGAAAAAAAAATGACTATTATTGTGGCCGCACTTTATAAGTTTGTCAGACTCCCAGATTTTGCTGAAAAACAACACCCTTTACTGTCTCTTTGTAGAGAGCAAGGTGTCAAAGGGACGATTTTGCTGGCACTTGAAGGCATAAACGGTACAATTGCGGGTTCACAAGACAGCGTTAACTCTGTTCTGTCATTTTTACGTTCCGATCCTCGTCTGGCAGATTTAGAACACAAAGTGTCTGATGCTGATTCCCCGCCATTTAACCGTATGAAGGTACGTCTAAAAAAAGAAATTGTCACTATTGGCTTACCCGAAGTTGATCCCAATCAACAAGTCGGCGTTTATGTCAGTCCAAAAGACTGGAATGCCCTGATCAGCGATCCAGAAGTTACAATTGTTGACACTCGGAACGATTTTGAAGTGAATATGGGTACCTTTAAGCGATCGCAAAGTCCTCAAACTCACTCGTTCAGTGAATTCCCAGATTACGTCCGCAATAACCTCGATCCCAAAAAACACAAAAAGGTTGCCTTATTTTGTACTGGCGGTATCCGATGTGAAAAAGCTTCATCCTTCATGTTGTCACAAGGGTTTGAAGAAGTTTATCACCTTAAAGGCGGGATTCTCAAATATTTGGAGGAAGTCCCAGAGTTGGAGAGTTTGTGGGAGGGAGAGTGTTTTGTTTTCGACGGGCGTATTGCTATCCGTCATCAAGGAGGTAATGAGGACCTTCATTCACGGCGTGTCTTTGAATGATGTTGTATTCAGTCTGTCTGAGGATCTCTTAGATGTCCAAAGTTGTCTGTATTAAAAGTATCAGTAGGAAATTAAATTAAAAATTAAAAATGCAAAATGTTTAATTTTTAATTCTTCCTCTCTGTTATCCTTAACTACGCTTCAACGCTAGTGTCAATCCATCTGCAATTGGTATTAAGCTGAGGGTGACACGGTGATCCTGATGCAGCTTCTGGTTGAAGTTTCGCATTGTTTTGACTCTATTGTCTTGCACGTGGGTATCTGCAACTTGTCCTGACAAGAAGACGTTATCAATGGCAATCAGTCCACCTGGACGCACAAGTTCTAGAGAGCTTTCGTAGTAACCATCGTAGCTAGTCTTGTCCGCATCAATGAAAGCAAAATCAAAAGTACCTGCCTGTCCTGATTCTAGTAAGTTGTCTAGAGTTGAGAGTGCTGGGGCAATATGGAGGTCAATTTTATTCGCTACTCCTGCAAGCTGCCAATAGCGACGAGCGATCGCCGTATACTCTTCACTCACATCGCAGGCAACAACTTTACCATCTGCTGGCAGAGCTAATGCTACGACTAGAGAACTGTAACCTGTAAAGACACCCACATCAAGGGTTTTCTTTGCTCCCATTAACTGTACTAACAGAGCCATAAACTGCCCTTGTTCTGGAGCTATCTGCATCCTACTTTGAGGATGCTGGGAAGTTTCCTGCCTCAGTTGGGTTAAGATTTCCGGTTCGCGTACAGAAATGGATAGTAAATAATCATGTAAATGTTTTTCGAGTCCTAACGTTTGATTTGCCATTAGAGATGCGATCGCCTTGAGGTTTAAGAGCAGTTTATTGATCAATCTTGAGAAAAGCGTGTTTCAAAATCTAGTTATTATTGGTTGTTAGCAGCTAGTAGCTACATGCATGAATTTTTAACAACTTCAATATAACTGCTACGGTCATCATTAGTTTTTTCTTATTAAATCTTAACATAACAAAATATCTTTTGATTAATTGATATAAATCTTTGTACAACTTGAAAAAATTGATTTTTGTTAATTGAGATGGATAGTAGAAAGAAGATTTCAAGAGTTGAATTTGATTATTGTCTAAAAACCGTAAACTAAAATACAATTAAAAATTAAATCTTAGTATTTGACCGAGGAAAATATGAGTCGTCCAATAATTCTTGGTATTGTAGGTGACAGCGCCGCTGGTAAAACAACATTAACTAAGGGGATTGCTCAAGTACTCGGAGCAGAAAATGTCACGGTTATCTGTACGGACGATTACCACCGTTATGATCGCAAACAACGTGCTGAGATTGGGATTACAGCCCTCCATCCCGACTGTAACTATTTAGATATCATGCAGCAGCACCTGTCATTGCTTCGGACAGGACAGGCAATCCTGAAGCCAGTTTACAGTCACAAAACAGGCTCGTTTGAGCCGCCTGTATACATAAAACCAGGCAAATTCGTCATTGCTGAGGGATTACTCGGTTATTCAACTCGTGCAACTCGCGATTGTTATGATATAAAAGTTTACCTCGCACCCCCTGAACCACTACGCGCTAAGTGGAAAGTCAAGCGAGATACAAACAAACGGGGATATACGGAAGAACAGGTGTTGGCAGAACTTAAAAAACGTCAACCAGACTCAGAAGAATTCATCCAGCCACAACGGCAATGGTCAGATATAGTCGTGAGTTTCTACCCTCCCACTGATGATTTGGATCAAACAAACGGACATCTAAATGTGAGTCTAGTGCTGCGTCCCACTGTTCCCCATCCAGATTTTACACAGATTATTAACTCTGGTAACGGCAATTTTGAGTCAGCAATCCGCTTAGAACTAGACAGAGATATGGGTAAACCAGTTGATGTGCTGGAAGTAGATGGTCATGCGACTTTACAACAAGTTAATCAGCTAGAACAAATCATTTGTTCTGATATGCCTCACTTACGGAGTATATGCGATCGTGAAAGCAACCCTGAGTTAGGTAAAATATCTGGTACAACTGGGGAGTCACTCCAGAGTTATCCTCTTGCTCTTACCCAGCTTTTGATTACTTACCACATGCTCAAGGCAACACAAATCCATCCTTGAGTTGGAAACACAAATTCGTAGGAGCGGGTTTCATCGAATCACTTGTCACTCAAAACGAATTATCTTGTCAAACCCGCCCCTACAGTGTGCCCTTGAGTTTAATCAAGATAACATGTAAAAATACGAGATTTTATCAAACCCATCCTTATAAAAGAACAATTGTAAAAAATTATATATTTATTGAAATAGGCATAGGTTGACAAATAAGAGAGGGAAAACTGAAGATAAGTTAAAAATCATCCTTGTTTATTCAATCTGCCTATGACTTATTGCCTCAGGATTGCTGACATACCTGTGACAGAGCGTCCGCGTGAACGATTATTAACATATGGTCCAAAAATTTTAGCCACAGCTGAGTTAATTGCAATTCTGCTAGGCACAGGTCAAGGACACGGAAAGCTTTCTGCCGTGGGTTTAGGACAGTACATCTTGCAAGAACTTAGGAAGCACCAGCGCGACCCATTGGTCGTTTTACGAGAAGTCAACGCCCCTGAATTAATTCAAATTCCCGGAATTGGTCCAGCGAAAGCGACAACAATTATGGCGGCAATTGAGTTAGGGAAAAGAGCATTTCAATCACGTCCCGGAGAAAATACAGTTATTGATAGCCCAGCTGCGGCAGCAGCTGCTCTTAGTCAAGACCTGATGTGGCAAAGAACGGAACGTTTTGCTGTAGTGTTATTAGATGTGAGAAATCGCTTGCTGGGAACACAAGTGATCACGATTGGTACAGCTACCGAAACCCTAGCACCGCCCCGTGAAATTTTTCGAGAAGTGATTCGTCAAGGTGCAACCCGAGTCATAGTAGCTCATAATCATCCTTCTGGAAACGTCGAACCCAGTAACGAAGATATCGAATTAACACGCCAACTGTTAACCGGAGCGCAGTTTTTGGGCATTCCCCTTCTAGATCATGTGATTTTGGGTGATGGCAACCACCAAAGTCTACGGGACATAACAACTTTGTGGGATGAGTATCCGCAGGGAGATTGAGGAATGAGGAGAGACAATAAGTAATATTATGTCCAGTTACTGACTCATCATAAAGACTGTAGGGCGCAGGGTGCATTATAGAAAGCAGGGTGCATTATAGAAAGAGGATTTCCGGTTTTACATAAATCTCTTTTTTTATCAATAATCAACCGGACATCATACGAAAGGTAAAAGAGAAAATATTGTCTTTTTTTGTTCTTTCTACTTGTTGTCTCCCCTTTCTCGGATTCTTGCAATTTAAAGCCGCCTATGTTATGCCGTTTCACTTTAAAGTTGATACATTTAGGTAAGCAGGGGAGGCAGGGGAAGCAGGGGGAGTGAATTGTATCAAAATTTTCGTGAAATGGTATTACTACTGAAAATTACGGGCGATTAGCACAGGGGTAGCGCACTTCCTTCACACGGAAGGGGTCACTGGTTCAAATCCAGTATCGCCCATAGATTAGAATCTTTATACACAGGAGATGGAGCATCACTCTCCGGCTAATTGTAATAGCTCTGCGTACAATTGTTCCCGAATCCAGAAGCCGTTAGCAATCAAATCGTCTAATAATGGCTGTATCAACGGAATTAATCCCTGTTGTTTTGCTGCTAGCAATACACCC
Organism: Rhizonema sp. PD38; assembly: GCA_029379285.1. Classification (GTDB taxonomy): domain Bacteria; phylum Cyanobacteriota; class Cyanobacteriia; order Cyanobacteriales; family Nostocaceae; genus Rhizonema. The sequence continues at coordinate 2,895 of JAQYWP010000171.1, read as the reverse complement.
AATATTCCAGTTACCCGAAGACCCAACCTAATTGCTTCATTTCTACCTCTTCGTTCATCTACAATCAGTCTATCGGCATTTAATTCGACAGCAAGGGTAATAGCTTCGGCCTCACCGATGTCTAAATTATTTTGCAAAGATTGAAGCAAAGTAATATTGGCGACAGAACGAGTTTCAATCCAGTTTACAGTTTGAATCGCCAAAACAGCGGGGTCTATCTCGCCAGAATTGAGAAGCTCCTGATAAACTGCTGTAGGAATAATTACACTGCCGTAAAGTTGTTGCAATAATTCTAATTGACCAATAGCAGCCAAATTACTAATAGGAGAAGAATCACTAACTACAATCATCGCCAATTATTTGCTTCCAGACTTTTTACATCTTCTCTAAGTTCGGTAATATCGTAATGAAGAGGAATTTGGCGACTTGCAAGTAATCGCTGAAACTGGAGTTGATTCATTTTTGCAAAACTACTTGCTTGACCTAAAGTAAATTTTTCTATTTGAAACAGCATGACTGCAATTTCAGTCAATAACTCAGCCTCAGACATCTGGATTGTTTGCAATACTTCATCTGATACGATGATACTCATAGTTTTTGGTATTAATCGAGGATTCTTAATTTTAAAATAAGCGCGATGTCTCAGACAAGCTGCTCCGGGTCGTTCCGCATTTTCACTCGCTCATCACTTGGTTTAATTCTGGGGTAGCAATAACAATTATGGTAGCAATTGAGTTAGGTAAAAGAGCATTTCAATCACGTCCGGGAGAAAATACAGTTATTGATAGCCCAGTTGCGGCAGCTACTCTCAGTCAAGACCTGATGTGGCAAACAAAAGAACAACACCCAACGCTGTGCAACTAAAGAAAGCTGTGGGTCGGATACAATTGACTTGTGATTGTGTACACCCACAAATCCAGAACTTTGAAAAGAATTTGCCGAATATGAATTCACTTGAACCAAACATAAGTACTGAAGCCTCTGCATCTGATATTATGCTTCAGATGATTTCTGGCTTTTGGGTGTCACGGGCAATCCACGCTGCTGCTAAACTTGGTATTGCTGACTACCTCAAGGAACAACCAAAGACAGTAGACGAACTAGCTGCAATCACTGATACTCACGTGCCATCTTTGTACAGATTACTGCGTGCGCTGGAGAGTGTGGGTATATTTGTTGAAGATGACCATCATCGATTTGGCTTAACACCCTTGGCTGCTACATTACAAACAGATGTTCCTAGTTCAATGCGTTTTTTGGCTATTTCCATGCTGGGACAGGAGCACTACTTAGGCTGGGAAAACCTGCTACATAGCATCAAAACTGGTGAGATTGCGTTTGACCACATCGCTGGATTGAGTCTTTGGGATCATTACCTTAAAAACTCCGAAGCTGGCAAGTTGTTTAATTGTGCAATGACAAATCTAACAGCTTCCGTTTTGTCAGCAATTATCTGTAGTTATGACTTCTCAGCATTCAACACTGTTGTTGATGTCGGAGGAGGTCAGGGCAGTTTGGTGACTAGCATCCTTAAAGCTTATCCGAGTGTTAAAGGCATTATCTTTGATATACCAACGGTGATAGTTGAAGCAAAATCTCACCTGCAAGCACAAGGTTTTGCAGATTGCTGTACGCTAGTGTGGGGGAACTTCTTTGAGTCAGTAACAGCAGGTGGTGATGCTTACCTTCTCAAGCACATCATTCATGACTGGGATGAGGAAAAAGCGATCACCATTCTCAAAAACTGTCATCAGGCAATGTCACAGCATGCTAAACTTCTGCTGTTTGAGACAATAATTCCGATTGGAAATGCATCTTCTTTTAGCAAGTTGTTAGACCTCGATATGCTAGTTATGACTGGCGGACGCGAACGCACAGAGGAGGAATATCAAGTACTACTGCAAAAAGCAGGCTTCCAACTTATCCAAGTTATTCCAACCCCGTCACCAATTAGTGTTATTGAAGCGTTAAAAATTTAGAGTCCAAAGTTTAGTCCCCTGCCTCCGCTAACTACCCAACACCCAAACAAACCCGTCACCCCTCCTAGAACAAATTAGAAGGGGTTTGTTGTTAGGGAGATTCAATTTTTCAGGTGCAAGATATAAGGTACTGTCATTGTCAGTACTTATGACGGCGATCACTGGCTGTAAGTTTATCCGGCTGCTACTGTATTGTTATACAGAGAGCGTTTGCAAGAAAACTTACAGCTATTCCCGGCTGGTATCATAAAAGAGTGAATATTTGGTGACGAACGTGATTTATCTCTCCTCACCTTCTCCTGTAGTCACAGAGGAGAAGTGCGAAGAGGAACGGCGATTGCACTCCATCAAATTAAAGAAATTGCAATAAAATAGTAAAAATTAGAGAAGTTTAGTTGGCTCGAAAACTCCTCTAAGAATGCCGAGTACCCTTGTATGACTACATTACCATATGTCCTAGCAAAAAACAACGGTTATTGTATAAACTTACTGTATTTTACCTAACAGTTTTGCTGTGGCACCATAGATCATGTTATTTTGCGTAATGGCAACCACCAAAGTCTACGGGAAATCACAACTTTGTGGGATGAATATCCGCAGGGAGATTGAGGAATGAGGAGATACAAGCAGTAATATTATGTCCAGTTACTGACTTATCATAAAAACTGTAGGGCGTAGGGTGCAGGGTGCATTATAGAAAAATAATTTGCGGTTTTACACAGATATCTTTTTTTATCAATAATCAACCGGACATTATAGAAAAGGTAAAAGAAAAAAGATTGTCTTTTTTTGGTTCTTTTTACTTGTTTGTCTCCCTTTTCTCTGATTCTTGCAATTTAACGCTGCCTATGTTATCTTTGTAAATTACGGGCGATTAGCACAGGGGTAGCGCACTTCCTTCACACGGAAGGGGTCA
>JAQYWP010001108.1 GCA_029379285.1 Rhizonema sp. PD38 | reverse complement strand
GGCAAATACAAAATATAAGTTACATATTTAGTTGACGATATATCGTGATATGTTTATTATGAAATTACGAACGTTTAAAGGAAACAGTTATGTTTTTAGGTCTTCATCGTCATGGTCACTTTTTTGCATCGAGATCCGACGATATGCCGCACAAAGGGCGGCGCGGGAAGCATTTTGGTAGGGATTGGTTTGAAGAGCAACGCACACCTCGTGGTGACATCAAGTACATCATGCTAGAGTTGCTGGCGGAGCAGCCCAGGCACGGTTACGAGTTGATTAAAGAATTAGAAACGCGTTCCGGTGGCTTTTGGAAACCTAGTCCAGGTTCTGTATACCCCACACTTCAATTGCTGGAGGAAGGAGGTTATCTCAGCAGTGAACAGATAGAAGGTAAAAAAGTGTACACAATTACCGATAGCGGCAGACAATTATTAGCTGAAATTGGCGATCGCCGCCCTGGGAAGGAAGGAGGGCAAAAACCTCAGCATTTGATTGAATTAAAAGAGGCGATGACTGATCTGGGTGCGGCTGTCATGCAGGTTGCACGCAGTGGCAATTCAGAAAAAGTCAGCAAAGTCGGTGAGATTTTGAGTCGCGTAAAGCGCGAGATTTACACAATTTTATCGGAGTGAGATTGTTACTTATGAAAGAACTACAAATACTTAATGTCTTGTCTGAACTTGATGCTCTCCAGGAAGCACAACACAACCAATTTAAAACACTCAGTCCCGAAGATCGCGGAAAACATCTAGACGAAATGATGCTGGGCGTTGGCTCACAAACTGGCGAATTCTTGAATATACTCCTCAAAACGCAAGGTGGTAAAAATATTCTGGAAATTGGTACTAGCTTTGGCTATTCAACAATCTGGTTAGCCGAAGCAGCGCGGGTAAATGGTGGTCTTGTAACGACACTCGAATGTGTTGCCACCAAGCAGGCACAAGCAGTGGAAAATATTCGGAGGGCTGGTTTAGAGGATAATGTAGACTTCCAACTTGGTGATGCTCTTGAGTTAATAGAAGTTTTACCAGGAACATGGGATTTTGTTTTACTTGATCTTTGGAAAGATTTGTATATTCCCTGCTTTGACCGCTTTTATAACAAGCTTGCTCCAGGAGCAATTGTTGTAGCTGATAACATTATTGTTCCTTCTAATTCTCGGACAATAATGAAGAATTATCAACAACATGTTCGCACTAAGCCAGACCTAGATTCAGTTGAAATCAATATTGGTCAAGGTCTTGAGCTAACGCGAAAGGAAATTTCTTGATGCCTGTTTTTTAGTATGGCATTTGCGTTTATATTATTTTTGTCTGGCAGTTTAACTGTTTGAACTTTCAGGGAAAAGTAGAAAAATTTAGATTGCTCACTTGCTGTCGAACTACAATTTAAGACTAACGACACGTACATTCCTTTGAAGAGCGATCGCCTGCTTCTAACTGAAACTCCAGTCATTAGACAGGACTCACATGAAGAAAGTGTCTCTGGATGTATGCCTTCCGACGGTAAATACCAGGTGCAATACCTGCCCATCGTTTGAAAGCTTTGCTGAATGCAACTTCCGATGCATAACCCACTTGCTCGGCAATATCTCGAATTCCTACCTGGCTGTCTTGCAATAAGTTTGCGGCTTTAACCATACGCCAACTTGTCAGATATTGCATCGGTGGCTGACCGACTAAGCGAGTAAAGCGTTCAGCAAAGGCAGAACGAGACATGGGAATTTGTTCAGCTAGTAAAGCAACCGTCCAAGAACGGTTGGGATAATGATGCATTAGCGACAGGGCAATGCCAATTTCAATGTCTGTCAAAGCGCGTAGCCAATATCCTCGATCAACTGGCAATTCTGCAATATAAGCTCGAACTGCTTGAATCAATAGCACGTCAGCTAGACGGGAAAGCACGCATTGACAGCCCAGTTGGTTAATTGCAATTTCAGCCGCAATAAACTGTAACGTTGTTTCTAACCAGGGTACAAGTCGCCCTGCTTCATTTTTGATGTGAATGAGTGGTGGCAGGGCTGACAATAGGGGGTTACGGTTGCGATCGCCCCGAAACTTGAACGTTCCCGATACCAGTTGAGTGAGTGAGCCATCACCGCCAAAGGCAATTCGTTTATAACCTGGATCAGGTTTAGCAGCTATGACTTCTTTAAGCTCAACAATGGGACTTGCGGGATCATCGCAAATCACATGTTCCTGACTCTGGAGTAGTATGACCAAATCTCCAGTTCCTAGAGGAATGTGTTGAAATTGATCCAAGAGCAATAACCAGCATTGTCCCTGCATCACCACATGAATGCTTGCTTCGTCCTCTTCATCATTTGGGATACGAATACTCCAAGGAGAGGTGAAGTGAGCAGTACCCAGGATTGTACTTTGCAGATGAATCGTTTGCAGGATATCGGTCAAGGCATCAGGAAGCAGCATCGGTTCGTCTGGACGATTGGCTAAAAAATAGGGACACTTGAGCATTTACCATCCACAATCCTACCAGCTATCCTACAAATCGTTGGATCGCTAATTGAAAAGGAAGCAACAGCAATGAAATTTTCTCACACCAGTCTGTTTGTTAAAGATGTTCTTCAAGCAGTTGCTTTCTATGAGAGAGCATTTGGCATGAAGAAACGCTTTATTCATGAAAGTGGGCAATTTGCTGAGATGCAATTGGGTGAAGCTGTTCTCCATTTTGCTGCCAGTGAACCTGTCAAAGCGAATCTTCCCCAAGGGTTCCAAGAGAACAATTTGTCAAATTTACCTGCTGGAATAGAGTGTTGTTTTGAAACCGATGATGTTGCAACAGCCTTTTCAACGGCGGTAGAAGCAGGTGCTACAGCTTATGCAGAACCCAAAGTTAGACCTTGGGGGCAGACAGTAGCTTACGTTCGTGATTTGGATGGAATTCTGATTGAGATTGGTAACTCATCATGGTAAATGACTTGGAGTACTGGGTACAATATGGGCTTTTACTCCCAACAGGAGTGTAAGATTACCTATCTCTTTGATCTTCAAACTTGGCTTCCTTGGCGCGGGCAGGTGCTTCAAGTCGGCAGAGCCGCCCAACGCACTGCCCTTGTCTTGGTGAACCAGCGCTGCAGGCGGGTTTCCCGCCGTAGGCGACTGGTGAACCCGTTAGCGAAGCGGTAGCGAGGAACGAGCGTCAGGGCGGTTTATTTT
>JAQYWP010001107.1 GCA_029379285.1 Rhizonema sp. PD38 | reverse complement strand
CCTACAAATAAGCTCTCAAGGAGCGACCCAAATCATATGAAAAAGATTTTTTTTAATTTTTTCATCTTCAGAAAACTTGGAGAAGAAAAGCATCCAAATTAAATAGAACGCTCCGATAATTCCTGGGAGTTGTGAGTTATGAACTATGTGTTCTTCTTAAATCACACTCGTGTTAAAAATATTTATATTTCTTACTAAGATTTATCGGTCAAGCGCCCAAAATTCTGTTGAATTCTGTAATCTGACTCCTGCTGCTTGTTGGTTTTTTTTCAGAGTTACCAGATTTTCTGTCGTGACTTTTGTCGCCTGCTGATAACTAGTATCATCGTGATGTTGATCAGGTCCGCGAACTTGCAAAAATAGACTGAGGGAAAATGTAATCGAGACAGCCAACAATAGTTTTTCAATCATGGTTTTTCTCCCACTCACACCTTCGTATTTGATTGCTACTGCACTTATACAGTTCCAAGAAATCAGGTTTATTTCTTAGAGTTTTTCAAGTTTGTGCAGTCACAAAATTGCTATAGCCTTAGTTTGCCCACTATGACTATCAGATTTATAAGGAAAATGCGAAAACTTTGTGAAATTTTGAAAAATAGGAGACAAAAGGCAGGAGGCAAGCGAGCCCCAAAGATATAGAGACACGCTATTTGAAACGTCTGTACATTGAGAGCGTGGAGTCAGGAATTATTCATTTCCCTGCCCCAACTCCAAACTCTCGACTCCCCTTGCTCTGTTTACTCCCTCTTTCCTCTTCGTATGACAGGTGAATTTAGATAAGATAAAAGCTAACTGGGTATGCTGAAGAGAATAGGCGATAGCAATGGTAAGAAATGAATTTGTAACACGTGCAGCAATGTTGCTCTGTTTTAGTACAGCAATACTATATCTCGCTGTGCATTGGAGATTCACTGCTTCTAACACACCAACTCATAAGTTGGAGACAGGTGAAAAACTCAGAAAGAACGCAGCTTCAACCGAAGAGAAGCCGTGGGACTTTGTGCTGGGTAGTAAACAGAATGCAAATGGATATTATCAGCAAAATGCACTATTTGCTCAAACAGCTACACAACAATCATCTAACAACCTTGCATCCCAAGAGACACGAGTCGTTGTACATTTAAGCGATCGCCGCGTTTATGTTTACCGATTTGGTCAGGTGATTGCCAGTTATCCAATTGGTGTCGGTAAAAAGGGTTGGGAAACGCCTATAGGTTCTTATCAAGTTATAAACAAGCAACCATTACCAATATGGCGTCACCCAATTACCGGTCAAATATTTCCATCTGGATCTGATAGTCCTTTAGGGGATCGATGGATTGGTTTTTGGTCAGATGGACGCAATCAAATTGGCTTTCATGGCACACCAGAAGAGAAACTGGTAGGAACCTCTGTATCCCACGGTTGCTTGAGAATGCGTAATGCTGACGTGCGAATGTTGTATAACCAAGTAAAAATAAGCACAAAAGTAGAAGTGCGTCAATAGTCATTTCTCCAAAGTCCAATATGCTTGGTAAGTTGCTTTTTGTCTAGTAACAACTTACTCTTGACAAATGACCAATAACTATTGTTGTGATTTTTGCTCAAAATATGGAGCATAAGCTTGGAGTAAGGTACTTACTTGACGCAATACCTCATTACCAGTATTTTTACTGGCAACAGGTGTTCCATCATTGGGTCTGTGGAGGTTACGGGCGATCGCTGCATTGACTTGCTGGGCAATCAATTCCTGAAGTTCTGTCTTAGCATGTTGGCGCTGATAATTGGCACCTTCTTCTGTCGTTGCATATAGGGGTGGTAGGCGGTTTAGGGCGTAAGCGGCAATGTCTCCGACATCAAGCGAACTTTCACTAGCAGCTTCAATTTCTGCGACGCTGGCGATCGCCTCCGTCAGCACCAATTCTTCCATAACGTTAATAAACTGTTTGCGTGGTACCGCCACCACTTCCCCAGTTAATAAAGCTCCCATGAGCTGATCGAGTGCCATGTACTCTTCAATTGAGAGTTCTGAAGCGTGATCGCAAATTCGTCCGACTTCTGCTTCCATGACTGGTGTCAGATAACCATCCTGGAGAGCTTGTTCTACAATTTTTTCAATACTCATAACGCTCATTATCATATTAACCACCTAAGCAAGTCAGGGACGGTACGAATCCAATTTACTCTGCACCATGAAAAATAACCACCAAACATATTAATTAGTAGAGATAAAATCAATTATTTTTACTAATTAATCAGTTCGGTTCGCCAGGGTACTGGATCGACAGATTGCCCATTGACATATAAACCCCAGTGCAAATGTGGACCAGTAGCAGCCCCTGTTGATCCCACCGCACCAATGACTTGACCTGGTTGGACAACATCGCCTTCCTTAACATTAATGCGACTCAGGTGCATGAAAATACTTGTCACTCCTTGACCGTGATCGATGCCAACTACGTTACCGTGAACCCGAAACCCTTCAGATACTCTTCCTACTAAAGCGACTCTTCCACCTGCTGGTGCAACTACAGGCGAACCCGCAGCCCCAGCATAGTCGATACCACGATGGTAGTAATCCTTTGCAAATTTACCATTATAGTAGCGACGCACACCATAAATTGTTGTGATTGGACCAGTATTTGGTTTTATAAAAACACCACTCCAATATTTTTGCGGTGTTTTGAGTGCCTTGAAAGCTGCGACAAGCTTTAATTCATGTTCCGTCGCTTCCAATCCCGCTTTTCCAGGGGGTAAATTAATGTGTTGTACAGGGAAAGTGCGATCGCCTACTAGGATCAACAAGTTCTGTTCTTGATCTGCTCCTAAAACTCGAACTGTGATTTTTCCAGGTTTTTCCAGAGGCGTTGTGGGGATAAAAGCTCGGTATTGATTGGGAGCAATTTCAAATGCTGGATAAATGTTTTCACCACTTGCCACTTTCAAATTACTGCTATTCGTTGAATTATCGGAGTTAATCACAACCGACAGCGTATCCCCCAAATGAGGATGAGATGGAGTTATCTGTACCTGTAAAGCCTCTACAGGCAGCGCCATCACAGGGACAGCAGCAAAAATGCCCATTACCAAATTAATCACAGGGCGTAAGAAGAGCAAATTCTGCACTGAATTGCTGGTGAGATCTTCGTAAATCATCATAACTTTGTATAACAAAAGGACTGGCTGCCATCCTCAATAAGAA
>JAQYWP010001106.1 GCA_029379285.1 Rhizonema sp. PD38 | reverse complement strand
AAGAAGGCAGCTATGCTGGAGGCAGAGGGCAGCTATGTATCCCCATAAATAAATGTGCGGGGATTTAATAAGGAAGCTGTATTCCGCCGTGCTACGTGCCTCGAAATACATGTTTTTTATTTTTTTCATAATAAATTGAGGGGCTTTAGACCCGGTTGCCGAAGGGCAAATTAGAAATCCTTCTTCCCTTCAGCATAGCTGCCATCTGCCCTCTGCCTTTCTTCTGTAACCTCTAAATCCAAAATCAATTGATAGTCCTGAGTGCTGAGTGGGAAAAATAATACTCAGTTGCTCGGGACTTTTGCCATTTTCAGAGGACTAAGGTAGAGAATGCTTTCCTCTATCTTAAAGACTGTGCTGGTTGTAGATATCTGGGCAACAGCAAATATACTCACCAAGTAATGAGTACTCCAGAAAGTCACAAACTACATGGAATTGAAAAAACACAGGTTTGCTCGAACAGAGACGCCGCGACTATTACAATGGGTGAATCTCCGACCGGAGGAGAGCGATCGCACATGGTTGATGTTCATTTTTTATACAATTATATGTGTAGGGTTACGGTGGTCTGAAGACAGTGCGGTCGCACTATTTTTAGACGAATATGGTGCACAATCACTACCTTGGATTTATATTGCCAGTGCAGCGATCAGTACTCTCTTAGTTTCTTTATACTCGTGGCTGCAAAGAACTTTCCCGTTACGTTGGGTTATAGTGGCGATCGCACCAGGGATGTTCTTACCCCTAATATTATTGCAATGGGGAATACAAGTTCCTCACTTGGCAGTGATTACTGTATTTTTGCTCCGGCTGTGGGTAGATGCATTTTACGTTATCAACGACCTCAACACCTCAATTACAGCCAATCAACTCTTTAATATTAGAGAAATTAAACGCACTTATCCATTAATTAGCAGTGGCATTTTGGTAGCTGATATCGTTAGTGGCTTCAGTTTGCCTTTACTACTACTATTTGTAGGACTGAATAATGTCATTATGCCATTTGCAGGTGTGTTTATAGCATTAGGGGCATTTATTCTCTGGCATTTCACTCACAAATACCAGCAAGTTTTTCCCAACGTTACACAACAAAAAATTACCGAGCCAAGAAATCCAAGAAGTCACCTTTCAGGTTCATTAAAACAATATACGTTGCTCTTATTTGCATTTTTTGCTCTGCTGCAAGTGCTATGGGTATTAATAGATTTTCAATATCTTACTCAGTTAAAGATAAATTACAACGACAAACAAATCGCCAGTTTCTTAGGTTTATTTGGTGGGATTACAGGAGTTTGTGAGCTAGGGATGCAGTTATTCATCTCTAGCAGAACACTCGAACGCTTTGGGGTGTTTATCACCGTTGCGTCTTTACCAGTATGCATACTCATCTTAATACCACTTACAATTCCTCTGTTAGAAGCGCACGAATTTTTCTGGGCTTTAGTCATTCTCAAGTTTCTTTCCGAACTCTTACATTATACATTTGTTGCCAGTAGCGGACCACTGCTTTTCCAACCGATCCCAGATAAGATTCGCAACTACATACAAACATTATCGGAAGGGATTGCTGAAGCCTTTGGGGGAGGAACAGCAGGTGTCATCATTTTGTCTACAATCTGGCTTACGACATCAATGGCATCTTTACTTTTACAAAAGTTTGTCATTGTAGTGGAAACTGCAGGCTTAGCTTTGATTTGTGTTGGAATCGTTTGGTTGCTGAGATCGCATTATGTCAATTTGTTAGTTTTAAGTGCAGGGCAGGGGCAGTTAAATCCCACAGATATAGATTTACGTGCATTTAAGCAAGCCGTTGTGAAAGCTTTAGGAGAAAAAAGCACTCCTGCAGACAAACGTTCTTGCATTGAACTTTTATTCCAAATAGATCCTAAAGGAGCAGCAGCAGTTTTAGCACCTTTGCTTGTTAAGCTACCCCCTTCTTTACAAAAAACCAGCTTGGAAGTGATGCTTGCATGTGGTGCTTATCCTGCTTATTTACCCGAAGTCAACGCTGTGTTTGAATCCCAACTTAGCACACAATCTCCCGAAGTTTTTGCTCTTGCCCTATGCTATATTTGGCTTTCTGAAGCAAATCCAGATTTAAGCCAGCTAGAAGAGTATTTATCACGACAAAACTCTTTAATTCGAGCGACAGCTGCCACTCTACTTCTGAGTAAAGGAACACCATTGCAAAAGGGAGCAGCTACTAAAACTTTAAGGCGGATGCTCACTCACAAACAAGAACAGGAAAGGATCAATGCCGTTAAAGCTTTATCACAAGCAGTTTATTTGCAAACACTAAGGATTTACATACCAAATTTGTTACAGGATGAATCTTTGCGGGTACGCTGTGCGGTATTGGAAATGATTGCCGCCACCCACTTAGAAGAGTACTATCCAGTGCTTGTGGGAGGACTTGACTACAAGTCAACCCGAATGACAGCAATGCGTGCCTTAGCGAGATTGGAGAATGATGCTCTACCAATGCTTACAAAGCTAGTTAGCAATATTTACAAACCGGAAGTTGTACGGATTTACGCTCTTGCTACGATTGGTAAAATTCCTACCTTAGAAGCGGTGGATACTTTATGGCTTCACTTAAAAACATCCAGAGGTACTATCAGGGATCGTATCCTTCGTACCTTACTTAAAAGGCATGAACGAGAAGGAATTACAGGTTTAGTCGTAGGGTTGCATAGTAAGGTTGAAATATTAATTGAACAGGAATTACGCTTCTTAGGGGAGATTTACGCTGCCTATATAGACTTCAAAACAGGGAATGAGAAGGAACCTCAATCTAATGAAAGATTTCATATTATCTGTGAATTGTTACAACGCGCACTCTTAGAATTGGAAATTGATATCAAAGAGAGATTGTTGCTGCTCCTGAAGCTACTTTACCCTACAGATAAGATTCAAGTCGCAGCGTTTAATCTTCGATCTCAGTCAGAGATCAACTTAGCACGGGGGTTAGAAATTTTAGAGCATACTGTAAATTTGCCGAGCAAATCTGTATTGCTAAATATTTTGGATAGGCGATCGCCCCAAGAAAAGCTGCAAAAACTTGTAGAAAAAAACATGGTTGAATACGAACAGATGGCAGTAGGCGATCGCACCCGCAAGTTGCTGGCACAAGGTGATTTACTTTCCGACTGGAGTTTTGCTTGCTGTTTTCATTTTGCAC
>JAQYWP010000012.1 GCA_029379285.1 Rhizonema sp. PD38 | reverse complement strand
GGAGTAGATACTGTTAGATATAAATCAATAAGGTTCAGTTAAGGCTTGATTCCCCCTACCTTACCTTCAAAAGGTGGAACAAAGCCCATGCCAGTCGCCTCAACTTTGGGAACCAAAGCACAGCGCTAGCCCCTCTTTTTGAGGGAGGTTGGGGGAATATTCGACTGAACACTAATAACAACAATCGTCTTGCCTTATAGCTTGTTATTGAAGTGCAGACTGTTCTTGAAGAATGTTACGCTTTTGATTAGCTCCTGTGACTTTTAATGCCAAACTTTCAATTTCATGATAAAGCGATCGCGGTAGAAGCCAGAGAGAATACGCAGCAGCTAAAGTCATCAGCGTGCGACGCAGTTCCTCCTGTAGGATGCGTGGATGAGCAGACAAAGCTTGCTGCATGAATTGGACGGCTGTGGAGCCTAATTTTAAAGTGACGGCTCTTCTGGCTAAATGCCGATATTGGTAAGCCATAGCTATATCTTCCAACTGATCCATCAAGTCAGGAGCATAGACATGCACTTTTTCCAACATTCTTTTCCAAGAATTAAGCTTTTTGAGCAATTGCGCTGAATGTCCAGATGGATTAACTCGATACAAAGTCAAAGCTTCAGGAACACCTTCAATTTTCCATTTTGTTTTCAGTGCTATCCTCAACCAACATTCAACATCTTCCGATGGGTGTAATTGTCGATCATCATCAAAATAAAAATTCTCAACTACACCATAAAGATTGTCTGAGAATTTAATATCCTCAAAAACTTCTCGTCGCATCACTGGTACGGAACCATTGCCGATAGGAGTGCGACAAATTAAATCGAGTGGTGTAATGTCTTGCAACTTAGAAATCTGATATATACCTAGAGGCTTACCTTGTTCATCAATAAAAGCCGAGCGACAAAAGCTAACTCCTACTGACGGTGAAGTTTCTAAATGAGCGACATGTTTTGCTAACTTTTCGGGCAACCACAAGTCATCCGCATCTAACAAAGCCAAATATTCTCCTTGAGCGTTGCGGATACCAGTGTTTCGAGCCGCAGCAACTCCCCGATTCTCTTGAAAAATAATTTTAATTCTTGGATCTGTAAACTGCTGACAAATCTCTCTACTTTTGTCAGTAGATCCATCATCAACAATAATCAGTTCAAAATTTGTATAAGTCTGCTCTAGAACTGATTTTATTGTTGCCGCTATATATTTTTCTACTTGATAAACTGGAATAATAACAGATATTTTCTTCATCATTAATTGTGGATTGTGAGTTGTTAATTGTTAATTCAATACCCCGGATAAAATCTTGTTCCGAGAAAGTGAGCAACGAAAGAATGAGAGTTACACGCTCTCAGCAGGAACGACAGATCAATGCTTGCAGCCTTTAGAAAAAAACTGTCCGGAATATTGTTAATTGTGAGTTGTGATCTTTGTTTCTGGTGCTTCCCTACTCCTGACTGCCTACTGTTCTCTTGATAATTTTGGCTGGTATACCAACTGCTGTTGCTCCTTGTGGAACATCGCAGAGAACAACAGCATTAGCGCCAATGTTTGCACCATTTCCAATAGAGACGTTACCAAAGATTTTTGCTCCAGCACCAACATTGACAGATTTGCCCAACTTTGGTGCATCAAAAGGACGATCTAGATAACGATTTCCTAAAGTCACACCTTGGCGGATAATACTATCATCACCAATCCAGCAATCTCCATGAACGACAATTGCTCCCTGGTGTTCAATGACTACGCGGCGACCTAGCTGGACTGTGTAGGGTAGTTCAATTCCATAATTATTACGAACTTTACGATACAACATTCGATAAAGAATGCTGAAAGGTGCGCGAAGAGATTTTGGCTGAATTTTCATGCGCCAAACCCCAAAACGCAGAACCGCTACTGCTCGAAATCCTGGCTTCGTCCAATCTCTACCATGAGCAATCCAGTCTTCTTTTATTTGCTGCCACAGGGTTAAAGTCGGAACATCATTTTCTCTGACATTTGCCATCGACTCTAGTCTTGCAGCCATAACTATATTCCTACTTCAGTTTCTTTGACTTTTACTTTGACTTTGTCATCACTGGTATCAGTTCTGTTACTGGGGTAGTAAAAGAAACCGCCCGGTTCGTGTTTGATATTGACTCCGTTGGCAACGATTCCCAAGACATTAGCTTCAGAACGTGATAGTAAAGATTTAGCTGCCGCAACACTGCTAGAATCGACAACACCAGGTCGAGCCACTACTAATACTCCATCTACCATTTTGCCTAAAACTGCTGCATCAGCAGTGCCAACTAAAGGAGGTGTATCAAAAACGACATAATCATACTGATCTGAGAGCGTCTCAACGAGAGTAGTCATGCGCTCTGAATCAATGATAGCTAGGGGATTAGGAGGCATTACTCCAGCAGTCAGAACAGATAGTTGAGGCGTAACTTTTTGCACAGCTACTGAAAGTTTTTCTTCATCAACCATGACATTACTCAAACCAACTGAATTGATCAAACCCCATAGGTGATGTTGATGTGGCTGACGCATATCTGCATCAACTAGGAGAACTCGTCGTCCCGCTTGAGCCATTACTGTCGCTAAGTTGGCAGAAACTTCTGATTTTCCTTCTCCACTTACAGAACTGGTGACTACAATTGTGCGAACTTTTTTATCTAAACTAATAAACTTCATATTTGCCCGAAGCATGTGGTATGCTTCATGAATCACAGAACAAGGTGACGTTGCCACAATCACTCTGTTTGAGATTCCGCTTAACATCGCTCCTTTAGCAGTTGAGGTGTTTTCGGTTTCAAAATTCGGAATTAACCCTAACAGAGTTTGTCCAAAAAGTTCTTCTGCTTCTTTCGCCGTTTTTAACCTTCTGTCGATAATATCAACCAAGAATCCAGCTGCTATGCCTATAAGCAAACCGCCAAATATACCACCCGCACCGATGCCAATCTTCATTTTCATGGCGGCTGGGCTACTGGAAACTCTAGCAGGTTCAAGTACGCGGGCGTTCCCGATATTCTGATTTTCTGCTATCTTAGTTTCCTGTTGTTTTGTCAAAAGGTTTTCGTAGCTTTTTTGAGCAACCGATAAACTGCGCTCTAATTCTCCTTGCTTCTTCTCTAAATTCGGGAGAATACCAGCTCGCTTGCTATAAACTTCCCTAAGATTAGACAATGTTTGTATTTTTCTTTCTGTACCCAGGCGTTGAGACTGAAGCTTCACTAAATCAGCAGTTATGTCTTGCTTAATTTTCCCCATCTCCAAACTACCAGGAGCGACATTTGCCTTATATCCTAACGACTCGTTAGTTCGCTCCTGTATTAAAGCTCTCAAACCTGCTTTTTGCTTTTTAAGTTCAACAATAGTTGGGTTTTCTTCTGTCAAGATATTTTGTTTATTTGCTAGCTGAGTTTCTACTTTTTGATGTTCAGATATCAGCTCTTGCAAACCAGCCACCTGACTTAAAGAAGTCAAATCGACAGCACTATTGTTACGAAAATTGAGTTGCTTACGAAGATCGTTTTCCTGAGCTGTCAATTCTGATAATTGAGAGCGAGCATGATTTAATTCATCCTCTATACTTGCCACAGTTTTAACTGCGCCTTGCGTCTCTTCGTGCAAATCGATAATTTGATTTTCAGCCTTAAATTTACGCAGTGCCTCCGATCTTCTATTTAATTCTTTTTCAGCCCATGGCAATTGATTTTGAATAAATGTCCCTGCGGCAGAAGCTTCGGCTCGATTAGACTGAATGTTACTAGCAACAAATGATGTCATCACCTGATCGACAACAGCTTTAGCTATTTCCGGATTGCTAGATGTAAAAGAGACTTTAAGTACATCAGTATTTAAAACTGGCTCAGTTTTAATTTTCACTGTCTCTGGAGTCAGAGGAACACCATGTTTATCTTTGAGATTCAGAGTGCGGATCACCTCTTGAATAATAGGTGCTGATTGTATCAGTACACCTTGCGTGTCTAAAGGATTTGCCTCACGCTTCAAAGATTCCAATTGTCCTTGTTTTTCTCCAACTCCTGTGTAAGAAGAGGTTCTGTTTATTTGGAACAGCAGTTTTCCACTTGCTTCGTATGCAGGTTTGTCGAGTAACAAAGCCGCTCCAGATAACGCCACAAAGGTTGCAAAAACTCCTGTGCTAACTCGCCAGTGGCGTTTGAGAATTAGGAAATATTTTTGAATATTTACGTCTTCAGTGTTATCTTTAATCTCCATACCACCAGTTCCTTTGCTGCACAGTGTTAAACAAAAAACGACTTCTACATTTTTGTGAGACTTCTTGTAACAGACTGAATCTCACTTACTTTATGTTGTATAACAGTTGACCAAGGATTCTTATAGACGCGAAACCTTTGTTGAAAAACCAACCATAAAAACGGAATGGCATCCAGCAAATACCTCCGCCACAAGCGCTTCGGTTCGCTCAACAGCCTGTAAAGCCACTCTAAACCTACCTCACTCATCCACTTTGGTGCCCGGTGGACATTTCCTGCCTCAAAGTTGATCGTCGCACCAATAGCCAAGTATATCTTAATATTTTTCAATTGCTTCCTATATTTGGCAATCCACATTTCCTGCTTAGGCGCACCTACTCCTATTGCTAGAACAGTTGCTCCTGTAGAGTTAATGATATCTACAATTTGTTGGCATTCATCCTCTTTCTTTTCAAACCCATAAGAAGGTGAGTGGGCAGCAACTATTATGTCCCGACCTACCTTATAATTAATTTTTTCTTGAGCATTCTTAGCTACTACTGCGTCACCTCCTAGCAAGAAGATTTTAATACTTTCATCATGCTGGTAGTAGTTATAAAAAGCCGGAAACAAATCTGAGCCAGAAATCTTTTCTTTTATGGGTGTTCCCAGAAAAGCTGATACATAAATTAAAACTTTACTATCACAAACTCTATAATCAGCCTCTTGGTAAATACTGTAAAATTCTGGATTTCTTTGTAATTTCATCAAATGGTCTACGTTAGGTGTAAAAACAATACCGCCTGTTCGTAGCTTTTCTAACAACTCGACCATTGTGATATTATGGAGTCCCACATTCAATAAGTTAATCAATCTCATACCACAATTAAAAAAGTGATCCTAAACAATTAAGAGTGTGTTCTCAGTGAGTTGCCGAGGCAGTTATTTAAAATAAGGATACACTAATAATATTTGATGCATATGAGTTCGGTGCAAATCTAACAGAGTTTTTTTCCTCTAACTCATGTTACGCATCGTGTATTGCTAGTTACGTAGTCAAAGGGCTGAGAAAACACTGTGTGACTTTATTACCTAACTACTTAGATTTCCAATTCGTACAGCTCTAACACTTACAGTAGGTACGGTTTAAAAAGCTTACCTGAGCAATGCTTTTCTACCTGTTGTGTGATAATTTACAACCATTGCCTCTTATCTTTTAGCAGTTCAATGGCATAAAAACAAGTGACCTAAAGCCAATCTCTAAACTTTCACATGGAAAATCTTTAAAGTACCAGCTTAGTCCATACAACTCGAATTGACGATAGCAACGGTAGCCTATATACTTCTTTTTTCTAAAACTCAGAGAGTTTTTGAAAGTCTCAGTAAATGCACAGACACGAAATGGCATTTCTTAAACCTATCCATTTTTACAGGGAGATTCTGCTAACAACTTGCTTTTAGTAACAAGATATACATATAGACTTCTATCTGTATGATAAACAGCTAGCTTAAAAACCTTTCTAGTTTCAAGTTTTTACTTTGAAAAGCTAGTATGTATTACTTTGTTAACAGAATTTACAATCACTATATTCTCAGTAATTACATTGTTAAATATAAAGTTTGCATGTAGAAGTGCTACCTGACCTATAAAGAAATTGTAAAGATCAAGTAAACTTCCGGATAGTTTAAGGAAATCTAGAAAAAAGTTAATTTCATACAACGCTAAATTAGAGTTAACATCTATCCAGAGGATGATAAACATCTGAATATTCTCTAAAGAAGCTTTGAAATCGGAAAGGTAGGAAAAATAGAGAATTTACCCATCTTCACATACTTACAAAGTTGGGGATGGACAAGAGGACTTTCTCGGTGATAATTTTTGCAGTTTGTTACGAGTACATGATTAAATCGGTCTTGAATGCTGCAAAAAATATTTTCCAGAGCGCCGAAAAACTTTATCTTTCGCCAGCCATTATTGTATGATGTTAATAACAGTTTGATATAAATATACAAGCCTAACTTAATATTATTAAGATATATTCTATCCAGAGAGATATATATATAACAATTCTTCTGGACGTTATTCAACCACTTAATAAGAGAATTGATGCTCGCCACTTCTGTCTTCTTCTGTTCTTGCCGCTTGGTCATCAATTCAAAGCCATTGGGATCACTCCTGAATGCCCATTCCAGCAGAGCTAATGGTACGAGTGTAGGACAAGTCAGCACCCAGTTATCCCAAAAAACTTCGTAATAAAGACGACGCAAATTTTCCACTCAGTATATTTATTAGAAAAGAGCAAGGCTACAAGTATGACTTTGATCCCAAAAATATTTTATCCTACAAAAAAACATCATCTTTCCCTGCAATGTTCTTATGAGGTTAATATTTTGGTGTTATTATGTCACTCCCATATAATACCATAAATCAAAGATATTTTTTCCATAGAGATATATTGAGTTATTAAGAGCGTCCTTTCTTAAACCATTCCACAAGAGCATCTGCGATCGCCACTGCTGTCTTCTTTTGTTCTTGAGGCTTGGTAATCAACTCGAATTCATTGGGATTACTCATGAACCCTAACTCCAGCAGCACTGACGGTGCGATCGCTGGACGAGTCAGTGCCAAGTTGTCCCAATATACTCCGTAAGAAGGACGGTGCAAATTTTTAACTATATAATTATGTAAGAAAAGAGCTAGACTGTGGGCTTGGGTTTGATACCAAAAAGAAGCGAAGCCCTTGATTTTCTCAGCGTTGCCATCATCGGGGAGAGAATTGTGGTGAATAGAGATGGCGATCGCTGGTTGTTCTTTAGCAATAATCTCTTGCCGTGCTTCTAAAGAGACTTCGCGATCATCTTGCCGTGTCATGACAACCGTTGCCCCTCGCTTCACTAACTCATCGCGCACCAACTTGGACACTGTTAGATTGAGATCTTTTTCCAAATAACCAGTTGGTCCACTCGCACCAGATTCTTTACCGCCATGTCCCGGATCGAGTAGAATTTTGATTCCAGACAGAGGCTTGGATTTTGCACTGATGATAGGGGCGTTACGTAAAGTTAACACCAAATTGGTCCCGTTGTATCTCAGTTTATATCCCCACTGCTGGTCTTTCTTGAGATTAAACGTGTATTGCACACCTTTCAAGGGTGCGGGAAGCTGTTGCCAATCTAAGCGAGAAATCAGAGGATTGTCATCCAGGCGAATGATATCTGTTTGAGCAGTGGTGTTGTAAAGAGTGAGAATAAAGGTGCGAGTTCCCTGCTGTACGTTCACGGGCACAGCCGCTTCTAGAGGGAAAACCATTTCTGTTGCCGTTTTGAGCTTGCGATACCCCACAGAGCGAATAATTGTGCGTGGCGGCGTTGCTCCTGGTAGAATGCGAGTTTCCTGACTCTTAATCCAACCACCATAATCTAAACGCAACCAGTCACCTTCAATACCTGTGACTGTAGATCGTGTGCCTTTAGGTAGGGGTGTAAGTCTAGAATAATCTGAACTCGGACCAGTGCGAGCGACACCAGATTCTGCAATCACTTCGACAACTGGCAATTGTGCAGGAGAGAGGATAATAATTTTACCGACACCAGGCTCAGATACTGTCTGTCCATTAAGTGTCAATTGAAACTGAGGTTGTCCTAAATCACCAGATACTTCTACTGTTGTGCAACCCTTGTATTTGCCAGCTATTGATTGGGTAGAAGACTGATTTCGTCCCGTTAATGCCGCAAGGTTATTTGGGAGTTGTGCTTGTTGCGGTTGAGGTAACAGGGGAATTGCTTGGTTACCTAACTTCGCAGAAACACTGGCGTTAGGAGTCGCAGTCGCACTCAAACAGATAAGTTCTCCTGGTAGTCTAGCGAGATCTACTGCTGGCATAAGAGAGTCTTTGGCAAAGGCTAATCCTTGTGGAACTTCAGGTTGGATAGAAACCCTTGTCACCTTAATCTGAATTTCTTGATTCAGGTAGCGTACAGTAAAAAGATTTTCTCCCAATTTTAAAGGGAGACTTGGGGCAAAATGACCAGCCTTGCTGCGGTTGATTTGCTTACCATTTATTGTTACTTGTCCGGATGGTGGTGCTGTACCAAGGAAGAATAATCTTTCAGCTATTGTTTTGTAGTTGGTTTGCGGAAAAACAATTTTGAGAGATTGTTCTTGAGCCACAACGACTGAAGGCGTGACTATGGTTAATATGACTAGTCCTAAAATTGCTCTCATATAAAATAGAAGAATATTTATATCAGGGGAGACGGGAGACGGGAGATGGAAGACAGGAGGCAGGAAACAGGAGGCAGGAGTTATTTGATGATTGTTACCAGTCTCTATGGCTCTCTGATTTGTGCCCCTCTATGTATTTTCTTTCCTGTGCCAGAATGCGAAACGTAATTTTAAAAAGTTGCTAATTCAAAATGATATGAGTAAATTTGTATTTGTCACTGGCGGAGTGGTTTCTAGTATCGGCAAGGGAATTGTAGCAGCAAGTTTAGGGCGATTGCTGAAATCGCGGAATTATTCGGTGTCGATTCTCAAACTCGATCCTTATATTAACGTCGATCCAGGTACGATGAGTCCTTTTCAGCATGGCGAGGTGTTCGTTACCCAAGATGGTGCTGAAACTGATTTGGATTTGGGACACTACGAACGCTTTACTGATACCTCGATGTCGCGATTCAACAGTGTTACCACTGGCTTGATTTACCAAGCGGTGATTAATAAAGAGCGACGCGGAGATTATAATGGCGGTACAGTGCAGGTAATTCCCCACATTACTAATGAAATTAAAGAGCGAATTATCAAAGTAGCAAAAGATACAACTCCCGATATCGTCATAACGGAAATAGGCGGTACGGTAGGAGACATTGAATCACTCCCCTATTTAGAAGCAATTCGTCAGTTCCGTAAAGAAGTGGGGCGAAGCAATGTGTTGTACATGCACGTAACGCTGATACCATGGATTGCTTCTGCAGGTGAGATGAAAACGAAGCCAACGCAGCATTCGGTAAAAGAGCTGCGTTCCATTGGAATTCAACCGGATATACTCATTTGTCGATGTGATCGTACTGTGCCATCCGGGCTGAAACACAAACTGTCAGAATTTTGCGATGTTCCAGTAGAGTGCGTCATTCCAGCTATTGATGTGAAAAGTATCTATGAAGTCCCATTGAATTTAGAACGGGAAGGATTGGCACAGCAAACGCTGGATTTGTTAAATATGGAACAACGTCTACCAGATTTAGTTCAGTGGTCAACTTTGGTAGAACGAATGTATCTTCCCGTACATCGGGTGGAAATTGCCATTGTAGGTAAGTACGTGCGCTTAAGTGATGCCTATCTTTCGGTTGTTGAAGCACTGCGTCATGCCGCGATCGCCATGAGTACTGAACTAAACTTGCGTTGGGTAAACTCTGAAGAATTGGAAGTTGAGGGAGAGGAAAACCTTCTTGACGGTGTTCATGGAGTGGTAGTACCAGGTGGTTTTGGGATTAGAGGCGTGGATGGCAAGATTAATGCGATTCAATATACTCGTGAACACCAAATCCCCTTTTTAGGTTTATGTCTAGGCATGCAATGTTCTGTCATTGAATGGGCAAGGAACATCATGGGATTAACAGATGCTAACAGTGCCGAATTTGACGTACATACAGAAAATCCAGTCATCAACTTGTTACCAGAACAGCAAGATGTTGTTGATTTAGGAGGGACAATGCGCTTAGGGTTGTATCCTTGTCGTCTTCTCCCCAACACTCTGGCTTTCAAGCTTTATCAAGAAGAAGTCATTTATGAGAGGCATCGGCATCGGTATGAGTTCAACAATAACTACCGTCAATTACTTCTAGAATCTGGTTATGCGATTAGTGGCACTTCTCCCGACGGACGCTTAGTTGAAATGGTTGAATTACCCAGCCACCCCTTCTTTATTGCCTGTCAATTTCATCCTGAGTTTCAATCGCGCCCCAGTGAACCCCATCCTTTATTTAAAGGTTTCATCCAAGCTGCGATCGCCCGCGCTGTTTCTACCACGGATGCACAAACACCTGTAGAAATTGGCTAACAGAAGACAGCGTAATTAGCAAAAATGGAAGGAAGAGGAGATCTTGTGGTGCATTGGGTGAAAATCCATCATGAAAGAAATGAATACTTAGTTAATTTTGAGTGTGTGACGTCTTTTCGTCATGAAGCTAACAGTCGGGTGACATTTTGGCTACCAAATACTGCCACTCCGATTGTGATTAACCCGCAAACTAACTTAAAGGACTATCAAACAATTTTGGAATATATAAAGAATGTAACGGAGTTAAAATTTGACAAAGCATATTGGGTAAAAATCCTTTATGAGAGAAATGAGTATGTCATCAATCTCAATTACATTAGCTCCTTTTGTCATGAGCCACAAAATGGTAGGATAACCTTCTGGTTACCGGATAGTAATATTCCGATCATCATTAACCCTGTCAGTAATCCAACCTCCCATCAAAAAGTTCTGGAATACATTCAAATGGCAACAGGATATCTTTTAGGTAAGTAGGAGACATTCAGATGCTCTAAAACTCTGTTCACTCCTCGTTCTTCACTTTTAATAGAGCTAACTTCGCTGCTCCCACCATTCCTGCAGCGTTGCCTAATTCTGCCGGCAAGATTTGTAAATCATAGCGAGAAGTAGGGAGTACACGCTGCTGAATTTCCGCTTTAGCAGATGGCAAGAAAAATTCTGCACTGGCACTGACACCACCGCCGATCACGATCGCTTCTGGTGTCAGTACGTAAATCAAACTCGTTAAACCAATGCCCAAGTCTCTACCATATTTTTGCCAAAAAGTCAAGGCATTTGGCTCGCCAACTTTTGCCAGCGCACCTAACTCATTAGGGTCTTTCCCTGTGTGACGACGAATTGCTGTAACTGAGAGGTGCTGCTCTAAAGAGCCTTGATTACCGCTATTACACGCGAAGCCATGAGGATTTAAGGTGATTAAGCCAAGTTCACCAGCTGCGCCCTGATGCCCAATGAACAGTTTGCCATCGATAATAATTGCGCCACCAACTCCAGTTCCCAAAGTCAGCATGATCAGATTTTTAAAGCGACGACCTGCCCCCAACCAAGCTTCTCCCAACCCCGCACAGTTGGCATCGTTAGCCACAATCGTCGGTTTACCAGTCTTCATTTCTATATAGTTTGCCAGGGGCACATTATACCACCCCTCAAGGTTAATGGCAACTTTGGCAATGCGTCCTGCCGCATCTGTCGGTCCCGGAGTGCCGATACCAATTGCAATAGCCTGTTGTTGTGGATCGAGTTGTGCGATCGCATCCACCATCACCGCCATCACCGCCTCTGGAATTGGTGGTTGAGGAGTCGCCACAGATAATGACTGTACACAAGATCCATCAAAGCGAAAACGTCCCAGCTTGATTGCTGTTCCACCGACATCAATGCCAATGACTTCTTTTCCACTCCCCATATCCCCACTCCCTACATTCAGTACATATTTGTGCTACAGATAAAACATCAAAAAGCATGTACCACAGTTGGTATCATCGGCGGAAGTTTTGTTTATTCCAATTGATCTACATTAATAGATTTATCTGAGTGAACGGAAGTGAGTTGCTGATTAGCCACTAAGGTGAGATCGATAGACGAATTTTGCCAAGATGTTAATGGCGTCCCACGTAAAATGCCCGCAAGGGCAACAGAAAGCATGAAACCACCAGCAGCAGCGGCTATTAAGGAAATACTATCTTTCATAAAACTCTAAATTAGAAATACCACGAACAAAATTTTAGACAATAAAACGTTGAAATGGGGAGTAGGAAAAGGGGAGCCATCCTCAGCTAATCACGTATATTGGCGCAAAATAAACCTCAATATTACTAAATGTAGACCAACTCATAAACCAACTCATAACTAAATTTCTTTCCATTAACAGCGCCTCGCTCTCCGGACAGAATCCTCTATTCGGAAGACCAAACTTTAATGCAAAGCTGTGTTTATTCACGCCCACTTACTTACTAACGTATTCTATTATCTCTCCGCAAACGGGGATTGACAAAATCGTTCAACCCCTCACCTAGTAGTGATAACCCCACTACCATTAACGTCAAAGCTAAACCAGGGAAAAGAGTCGTCCACCAAATCCCTGTAGGAAGGGCATCCAAAGCTTGTTTTAGATCGTGCCCCCATTCTGGCACTTCTTCTGGAAGTCCTAACCCTAAAAAACCCAACCCACCTAAAACCAAAATTGCATCAGCCGCATTGAGGGTGAAGAGGACGGGTACACTTTGAATAACATTGAAAAATAGATATCGCGAAAGAACTTGCCAAGTATTCGCACCTAATGCTTGAGCGGCCTCAATAAATACTTCAGTTTTCACACTAACTGTATGATTGCGGACAACACGGTAATATTGGGGAATGTAAGCAATACTAATAGCGAGTGCGGCATTTAAGATCCCACGCCCAACCACAAACGCCAATGTCACTGACAGTAGTAACCCAGGTAAAGTATAAATGCTATCCATTAGAAATAGCAAAACTTTATCTAGTTTACCGCCGATATAGCCACTTAACATGCCCAAAGGCACACCAATAAGCATACTTAGCGCTGTCGCCAGTAACACGACCTGCAATGCGGCTTGGGTACCAAATAATGTGCGCGAAAATATATCATAGCCTTGACGACTTGTACCAAACCAATATTTAAGTGAGGGTGGTTCGTGAATTGGGTTCATCAAGGAATCTGTGGGGTTTTGCACCCAGCCCAATGCCTGAAAGACAGGAGCGAAGAATGCTATGAATATAAACAAGAAGGTCATAATTAACCCCACCCGCATCAATTGCTGAGACAGGCTGGGGTTTTTAGCAAATCGAAAAAATCTTGATGGACTTTTTGTCGTGGTCATATGCAGCAGTCAGCTTAAAGCCATCAGCTTAAATAGTAATCACTTAATGACTAAGGATAAAGGAAATATGTTGCAGCTTAGCAGAAAGCTGAGTACTGAGGAGCCAGTGTCTCAACGGGGGTTCCCCAACGCTCCTATAAGTAGACTAGCTCTCCGTCTTCTCACTAGCGAAGAGGTTTTCTTGAACAGCACTGGCTCCCGTTGAGGCGACTGGCGTTGCTGAAAGCTGATTTCTACAGATAACTTTCCACCAACTGGCGATACTCACTCTTTGACTTGACGCCTTTGACTTCCTTCAACAGTTCCTTATTTTTGAAGAACTGAACTGTCGGCGTTCCTGTAACACCACCACTCTCGGCAATATCTCGGTCTTTGTCGATGTCAATTTCTACAAAGTGGATTTTACCGTCAAATTCATCCACGACTTTATTTAAGATGGGCTTGAGGGTATGGCAAGGACCACAGCCAGGAGAAACATATTTGACAATCATTGGGCGATCGCTTTCGTGGAATAACTTCCGTAATGCATAACCACCTTCATGGCGTGTCGCATTCAAATCAAATTCCTGAGAAAGTTTTTCTTCAGTTTTCTTTTGCTCTGGCTGAACTTCATATTCATTACTTGGAGTTTCCGCCTTTTGGTGGAATTCCTGAATCAAACCGTTGGAAGACAACCAGCGTTCTGCCAACATCGCCCCCATACAGCCACTTCCTGCAGCAGTAATCGCTTGACGATACTCATGATCCTGTACGTCGCCTGCAGCAAAAACGCCTTCTACGCTTGTTTCTGGTGAACCGTGTTTGGTGACAATGTAACCGACCTCATCGAGTTCCAGTTGTCCTTTAAATAAAGATGTATTGGGATTATGACCAACAGCATAGAATAAACCTTTAACGTGCAGTTCGCTTTCTTCGCCAGTTTTGGTGTTGCGGATTTTGACTCCATCCATGTGACCGTTACCGAACACATGCAGCGTTTCGGTATTAAAGTGAACTTGGATTTTTGGGTTACTTAATGCCCGGTCTTGCATGGCTTTGGAAGCCCGCATTTTGTCTCCCCGCAATAGCATATTCACCTTAGAACCATACTTGGTGAGGTAAACCGCTTCTTCCACAGCTGAGTCTCCACCGCCGATGACAGCTAAATCCGCACCGTGGAAAATAGGTGTAGCACCATCGCAAATTGCACAAGCGGAGATCCCATGACTCCAAAATTGATCCTCGCCAGGTAAACCCAAGCGCTTTGCTGTCGCACCTGTAGCTATAACAATGCTGTTAGTTTTAAATTCTCTTTCCTCCGAACGGACAGTAAAAGGACGCTGACTTAAGTCTACTTCAATCACGTCTTCAGTATATAACTCAGCCCCCCAGCGCTCCGCCTGCGCCTTCATGCGATCCATTAATTCTGGTCCCGTAATTCCTTCAGGAAATCCAGGAAAGTTCTCCACCTCAGTGGTTGTCATCAATTGCCCACCAGGTAAGCCCCCGGCTTGAAATCCCTCAAATATAACTGGTTTAAGGTTAGCCCTCGCCGCATAAATAGCAGCTGTGTACCCTGCAGGCCCGGAACCGATAATTACTAAATTTTCTATGGCATCAGTCATATTAAGACGAACTCATAACGACTATGAGTTAACAATAGCATATTCATAGAGTGATCGCCAATGTGGGGAGAGGGGAAAATAATGACTTCTTTGCCTCCTGTCTGGTGTCTCCCTGTAGTAATTAATGACTCTCAGTAAATTGAGCGGCAATTTCATCAGTTTTTGCTGACATGATAAAATCATTGCGATGAAGTCCGTGAATTGCGTGAGTCCACCAACTCACCTTGACCTGACCCCATTCAGTAAGTAATGCTGGATGATGTCCTTGTGCCTCTGCAATCTCGCCGACACGGTTGGTAAACGCAAGTGCTGTTTTAAAATCGCTAAATTTATAGGTACGTTCTAGACGCGCTTCTCCACCAACATTGATAATTTCCCAATGAGGAATTTGCGGTTTAAATTCGGCAATTTCCGCCTCTGTGACTCGTGGCGCATCTTTATGACAGGCACTGCATTTTTGTTGTGTTAAAGAAGTCATAGTCACTTTTTATCTCAATGATTTCATTTTATACCAGGATGGAAAAACTTTATGCGGAATTGGTCATGGATCAAAATCATTCGCTCAGCTTAATTATCAACCCAAAGATGAATTCTTTCCCATGAAAGTAAGCAATAAATTTATTTTTATCCATTTATAAATTTCTTCGCAAGTACCATTATTTAGGAATTACAAATTAGGAATTACTGAAGTTTAGACTAGTACCGCCTTCGGAGAAGATTTTCCTCTTTGCTTATTTTCCGCAAAATTAAAAAGCTTTGGTTTATGGCTTTTTAGCAATTTTTAATCATATCTCTCCACCGATAGATGCTGTTTGCGATTTTGAGTATCTATAGTTTGCAGGTTTTTAAATCTAAGTATAATATTCGACTTAATGCTAGCGAACGCACTGGCTTTATCAATAATTTTATACTCACCATCAACCCACATGCCGTACTTCAAATAGTATAATTAGCAGATTACACTTAAAAGATCTAAAAAATTATCATAAAGATTCAGGATCTCGGGTATTGACAAACGTGATACAGGAAAGATAATGTTTTTGTGTAAAAAGATAAAATCATTTACGAATTTAAATTAAGCTTATTGCATTAAGGTTAGCCGCTTTATTTACGGGTAACGCTGGAGTCAGTTGTTTAATTTAATTTTCCATCCTTTGAAAATAGATATTCGCTAATACGGCGAGGTGCATCCGACCTGAGGCTATCCAAAAGAGTTTGTATTATCGAATTTGTCCCTACTAGAATAGCCTGAAAAATCAACTACACCCGCTCTCAACCATTCGCGAATTTGTCTTATGGTTAATTTGGTCACAATAGCGTGCAATATCGGCAGCCAAAACGTAATTAGGTTTAAACCTAATTATAAGGAATATTGCCCAATTTCATCATAGGCACTTCTTCTCGGTTGAAACCAAAACAAGTGAGTTCAAGGAAGCAAGCTTCCCATTCTGGATAAGAGCGTTAGTTTTACTAGCGTTTGCAACAGACTCAGTTCGTGAAAATTAATTATGCATTCGTTGAAACCCTTGATTGCGTTACGAAGTGAGGCTTTGTAGATGCAGTGAGTGTAACTTGAATACTTTTCTTTCCAACTTTCGCTCTTGGGATAGCATTCCATTTCACCTTAGTATTAAAACTTGCTTTAGACGTATACATTGCTACTTGTATCTCTGCAATCCAAGTTACCGTGTCTCCGTCTGCATATCCTTTGTATTACCTAAAGGCATACGCTTCTGAGACAATCCTTCTCCTACATAGCATGGACTTCTAAAGTATCTATTTCAAGCATTTAATTTTATTGCTGCAGTAAATCGATAAAGGATGTGTTACGGAGTATTAAAGGTACATCATGACTGAACATCAAACCACATTTGTGTGCTGCGTCGAATCAGGATACCTAGAGACACAAACTATACGCATGATAGAAGGCTTGCGCCAATGGGGAGGGAAATTTAAGAATGCACCTGTATTTGCAGTAACTCCTTGCTTTGGACCTCCTCTGGCTAAGAAGACACACCAAATTTTTGACTTGTTACAAGTGAAATATCTAAGTTTTCAGAACCAAAGCAAGTATTCTTGGAACAAATTTTTGAATAAGCCTTCTGCTTTGGCTGCTGTAGAAAAGTTGGTTACTTCTGAAGGTATTGGCTGGTTAGACAGCGATTTACTTATAGTGGACGAACCAGATCTATTGACTCTTAAAGAAGGGGAAAGTTTTCTTGCTTGTGCCTCAGACAAAAATATTGGGAGCGCAGGTCCAGAAGACCCTAATGAACAATACTGGCGAGAGATATGCTCTTGTGTGGGTCTTAATCTTGAAGACCTGCCATGGATTAAGACAGAGCTTGAAGGAGTGCCTATCCGTCTATATTGGAACAGTGGGGTTTTTGTTTATCGCCGTTCGACGAATTTTGCCGAGCATTATTTGCAAACATTTATTCACCTATGTAACTCACATATAGCATCTCAGAACGCTGGATTCTTTTTCAATGACCAGGTTGCGTTAGGCTTAACTATGCTCAAGATGGGAATTCCTTGGCGTGCTTTGCCTTACTCTCACAACTATCCTATGGGTAGTAAGACACATCAAGATTGGTATCATGAAGAATTGCTCAGGGCAGCCAAAATAGTTCACTATCATGATGCTATGTGGCCTGAGTTTTGGGATACATTTGTAGAATGCCTTTCAAAAACTCATCCATCTGTAGCTGATTGGTTGACCTCGATTGGTCCTATGAAAAATGAAGCTCCTCTACCATCGCGTGTTGTACAAAAAGTAATTAATTCTATCAGGCATAGGAAAGAATCAGATTATTTGAGAGCCTGCTCAGTAATTTGAGTGGGAACCAGTAAAAGGTAAAAAGATAAAAGTAAAAAGTAAAAAGAGAATTTCTATAGATGAATGCACAGGGATTTCAATCAAGAGGTTTTGAAACTTGTGTACATCAGGCGAAATAAATCTTGATTTCATTTATATAAATAAATTTAGAGGCTTTAAACAGATTTTATCCTATTTGCTAATTATATTGTTAACTATTTGAATTTGATTGGTACTAAAAGCTGCTTGTTTAAGATTGCTACTTAAAAAAGTAGTATCTCTATATCGTGAATCTAAATTGACGGCTTTTTCATAAACTTGTTTGGCTGTTTTTTTGTTGCCACTATCCCAGTAAGCGATCGCAGCAGCAACTAATGGATGAGGATTATTGGGCTCGAGACTTGCAGAACTGTTGGCTGTGATTATGGCTAAATCATAAATTTTTAGCCGATGCAATGCTAAACTTAAATTATAGTACGCAACTTCATCGTCAGGTTTGAGAATAGCTGCCCAAGTATGAACTAAAACGGCGGCTGTTAAATTGCCTTGAACGAGATAGACAATTCCTAAAGCATTGTAAGCTGGGACAAATAATGGTTTTTTAGATATTGCTTGCAGGAGAGATTGCGCGGCTTCTTTCTCGGTTCCTGCTAGATGCTGTGTCCAACCCAAATTAACTCGTCCCCCAATATTGTCGGGTTCGAGTTCCACAGATTTTTGCATCGCAGCGATCGCCTCTGCTAAGCGTCCTTGTTGACGATATGACAGCCCTAATTGCCGATAATCACTAGCTGTAGTTGCCGCACTCACTGAAGGACAGATGAAAGCAAAAGTCAAAAATAAACAGGAAAGAATTGTGCTTTTAGTATGGTACGGGAGTTTCATTCGCTCTCAAGAAGTGGGTGTGAATCAACACAACTTTAGATTAGGGCGATCAGCATGGTTAGTAGTTAGTTGTTATTCTGCTTCTCTTGCCAATCAACTGCCTTTAGTCTATCAGTTCATAGCTGCCTGAGTCGCGGCACTGCGAGCTGGATGCTTACCTTGATGTTGCTTGAAAATACGTAGCATGAGGAGACCGAAAAGGGTGCTAACAGCAGTTACGATCCATAAGGAATGGGCAATCGTTGGAGATTGATCCATTGCCCAACCTCCTAAAATCGGACCAACGAAATAGCCAATCGACCAACATTGATAGCCGATCGCCAGATAAACGCCGCGCAGTGATTCTGGTGCTAGCTCTGCTATAATAGCTGGTACAAAAGGTTTATACATGACAGTGGCGATCGACAAGACAATAAACGCGGCAATCATTCCAATAATAGGAATTGATGGTATCAAATGAGTAGCCCAAACTAAAAAGAATCCACCACTCCACAAAAACATCGAAATCATTAGAACCTGAACTTTCGACAATGCAGTTAAGATTTGGACTAACGGTAACTGCAATACTGCGCCAATACCGATGTAGCACCAAGTAAACAAGTTTGCCACACTAACTAATGAAGATTGTGA
Organism: Rhizonema sp. PD38; assembly: GCA_029379285.1. Lineage (GTDB taxonomy): Bacteria > Cyanobacteriota > Cyanobacteriia > Cyanobacteriales > Nostocaceae > Rhizonema. The sequence continues at coordinate 3,969 of JAQYWP010000012.1, read as the reverse complement.
AATACTCGTTGAAACAAAGTTTGTAAAATATAGTGGCAAGGTACTGCTAATCAAGGCAATGTAAGTCACAACGAGGACGTGAATTAGCATAAAGAATTGTAGTGAGCGATCCTTCAGAGCTAAAACAAATCCTTGTAGCGTATCAGAATGTTCAGGAGCATTTTGTTCAGTATCGGCGATCGCAAATTGAATTAACATCAAAAATATCAACAGAATTAGCCCGCTAATCAAAAACAGTAATTGCGGCTGCAAGCCTTGGGAAAGATAGGTTTCACCACCCAAAATCCCAAGTCCAATGCCGAGACTATCTGCCAATATCAAAACGGCAAACGCTTTGGAACGTTGTTCTTGTGGCGTGACATCAATAACTGCAGCATCTGCCGCTGTCCAATAACATCCAGCACTCAATCCCATCATCAAATTTGTGACGTAAAGCATTGACAAATTTGGAATGAGTGCAAGTACTATTGCCCCCGGAATGGATAGCCCAGCCGAGAATAACAGCGTTCGTTTGCGCCCGTACTTTGGAGAATCGGCTAAATAGCCACCCAACAAATGTCCCAAAACGCCAGCGAGCGCCCCACTGCCCATAGATATACCAACCACTGTTGCCGAAAAGCCCAATTGATTGACAAAAATCAGCGGGATGAAGAACTGGATGCTTCCGTATCCTGCTTGATAGAGCGATCGTGCCAGCGCCTGCACCCAGACTTGATAACTTGATGGTTGAAGCAAAAAGGGTCGAGGATTGATAAAACTTTGATTTTCCACAAATACCTGCTGTTAAAAAAATAGACAAAGATTGACATCCTAATCGCCAATTTCCGGCGAGCATCATAAAATTGATGACCAACGGACGATACAATTGGAAACAATCATTGTATTGATATAATGCTAGAATATAAGTTTTTCAAAGCAAAAGTTAGAGAAGTATTACTTGGCATGGGAGCAGCATAAACGTTAACCTACCTTTTTTAAGGTAATAAGCAATACATACCAAAAAGAAGAGATTTATTTATGAGTAAACAGAGCAATATACCAAATACAAAGGGTGCATCTGAAGCTAAAGAAGCCGCTGCAGAAGCGACGACAGAAGTAGCGAGTGAGATGGCACCAGAAAAAACTGTAGTAGACGAGTTACCACCGAAACCAGATTATCCCCGCTACCGAGTTCAACCAGAACAACCAATTGTTTTAGCCGATTTCGATCCCAGTGACACCTTGGGTTACCAAAAGAAGAAACACGTTGAAGATGAATTGGAACATCAGCGCCTGCGCCTGCAAAATTTGCAAGAACGGTTGTATGCCGAACATCAGCGCAGCTTACTGATTGTACTGCAAGCAACAGATACAGGTGGTAAAGATGGCACAATCAAACACGTCTTCGGCGGACTCAACCCTCAAGGTTGCCAAGTTTGGTCCTTTAAAAAGCCTAGTGAAGAGGAGTTAAGCCACGACTTTCTCTGGCGTTACCATCGGCGAACACCGCAGAGGGGGATGATTTCTATCTTCAATCGTTCCCATTACGAAGATGTACTTATTGTCAGGGTAAAAAAATTAGTAACCCAAGATGTATGGCAGAAGCGCTATCACCTGATCAATGAGTTTGAGCATATGCTGACTTTAAACAATATCAGGATAATTAAATTTTTTCTCCATATTTCTAAAGACGAACAAAAAAGACGCCTAGAAAGTCGCTTACTAGATCCACAAAAGCATTGGAAGTTTTCTAGCGACGACTTAAAGGAGCGTCAGTTTTGGGATGACTACCAAGTTGCCTTTGAGGATGCAATTAATCATTGCTCTACTGCTTACGCTCCCTGGTATGTCGTACCAGCGAACAAGAAGTGGTATCGCAATCTAGTTATTGCCCGAACAATCGCCGATACACTTGAATCGATGAACCCACAATACCCCCCAGCAGAGGCAGGCTTAGAAAATATTGTAGTTTCATGACGAATGCCGAGTCGTCAGTGAAAAATAAACAACCGTTTTTTAAGGGTTGGGAGCAGGATCAGCGTTTGTGTCTCCATTGGATTAGTTGTAAACATGCATCTCGCTATTTCCAGTAATTATAAGCGCAGGAATTACAGTGTCGAGCATTTGATTTATCGGCAACTTTTACTTATCCTAAGACAAGACGATTTGTATTAGCATAGCCACTTACCAGATGTAGGGCTGATTTTTTCTGTTCTCAATTATAAGAGCCAATGAGTGTCTTGCCGTCAAAGTGATTAAAATTCAAGTCATAAAAATGGTGATAGAGATGCAAAATTTTTCAATTTCTGTAATGAGATAGAATTTTATTTAAAAGTTGCTATTAGTTGCACGATTATTCAGCAGGCATTCTACTTTCTGTTACACAATATCGAACTCAACTTTATAACGCAGGTAGTATTGTACTGGATCGTTAGTCTTCTCGAATATATAACCATTAAGTCCTCTATTATTGAGCCACACCCCTAACTAGAAGTTAGGGGATTAAAGGCATTCTTTATTTCAAGGAGAGGAGCCACTTATGCATTCTTTGAAACTCAGAACTCAGCATTTAGGACTGAGGACTACTTGTCTTGAGAGTACTGTAGGTTAAGCTAAACTTGCGTCGCATCTCAAAACCTGGAAGATAGCCACCGTGATACGGTACTTCGGCGTCGATGAGTGTCCCCTTAATTTCGGAAATTGCTGAGCGTAATTGCTGACAGCCTCGGCTCCATTTAATCAGTTTTGTATCTAGCATCTGTTGAAACTCAAGAGCATGTAAAGTTGCATCATCTTGACTAGTTTGACTGGATACAGCAATCCATAACTTTAGAGTTATAAGGATCGTACTTTGAATATCTGTTGCATCATCACTGCCACTGACAAAGGTAGAAGACTCCTCCACATGAAAACCTAGCTGGGCTTTAAACTGTGAAAATTCCTCGGTTTCAAGTTGTTGACGAAGATAAGGTAACAATCCTGCATCACCATCGGACAGGATTTGGCGAATGGTTAGCGCTTGTGTCATAAATTGTTGATCGCTGTTTTTGCGTTAAAGTGTTCAAACTTAACAATCTCACAAAACAGCACACACAGAGTGGCTTTTATAGCTTTTTGAACGGCTCATCAGGTGTCGGATGTTGAGTCTCTTCTACGACTGCCTTAACCTCAGGTAGGATTTGTTTGGCATCCTGTACAACCTCGTGAACCTCAGGTATGATAGTGCTAACATTACTTGTTGCTTGATGCATATCTTCTGTAGATTCCTGAACTTCTTCTTGTATTTTTTTCGCACTTTTTTGCAGACTGAAGCTTCTTCCTACTCGCTCAACAATATCATTATCCAAGCGTTCGCTAAAACCAAATACAAATGCGACTGAAAAGAAGAAATAATACTTTATATCGTCATTATTCTGTTGCTCATTGTTTTGTGGTTCTTTATTAAGAGAATCGATGATTGGAAAACTGACAATTTTGGAGCCAATAAGTGTGAAGATGAAGATGCCAAACGCTGTCCCAATCAACGGTTTGGCAAAGCCTACAAGAATAGGAGTTGCAGATCCGGCATATGCGTCTTCGTCTCTGTAGTCTTGAAGCCGAATTAAGATACTAACTATACTCCCAAATGCTCCAGCCACGGCAACCATGATCAATAATCTAGAATTATTAAATATACGTTGTTGACTTGCTAACGGTTCTGCTTTTTCTTGAACTCTTGAGGAATTCAAACTAAAATTTTGTGTTTGTGTAGGGCTGGGGTTTGGTGGCAGTACGTTAGAAGTAGAACGAGTATTCATATCGGATGCTAATAACGCTAGACATAACAGCGAAACTGGAATTGCAATCAGATATATTGGAAGTGCCATTGCCAGTCCAAGAAGAACTTTAGTTGGTGTTGGCAATTCTCGAACAGATCTCCTAAAAAGATTGAGCGTATAACCCAGAATACTTTTCCGATTTAAGAAATATTCAATACTATATCTTATATTT
>JAQYWP010000170.1 GCA_029379285.1 Rhizonema sp. PD38 | reverse complement strand
TTGTCTAGCAGGAGTTTTAACTGTCCTATTCTGTGCATCTTCATAAAAAATTGGTGTAAGCCTTCAACCATGATAAAATGGACATATTTGAGTTGAGGATTTTGACTCAGGGAATAGGAAGAAAAATAATTCTGTCTTGATATTCATTCTTAAAAGAGCATTTAGCAATGAGAATTAATTCATCTATAGTTTCATAGATTCCCATTTCTGGGTTAAGTATGAAAATACCAGGTATATGACGATTTTGAGCAAGATGCTCTGCTAAATGAATAGGCATAGAACGGCGGTTATTTGTTACTAAAATAGTTTCATAAGTCTCACACCAAATTAATATTTCAGGATCTAAAGTACCTTTAATGGGTGTTGCTGGTTCTCCCACCACTCCAACTACAAGATCCACGTCTTTACGACGCAGTTGTTGAGGATAAAGTGGGTTAACATTTTCATCAATGAGATACTGAATTCTCATGAGCTTGTGAAGCTTTTTGTGCGGCTTTAAGTTCTATTAATTTTTTCACTCCTGGATGGGGATTTTTCCGCTGCTCTTCTCGCATTTTATGACTCCACTCTAGCCAGTCGGTTATGTATTGACTGACTTTTTCTTTTTCGTGATGGTAATAGAGAATAGTAGCATAGACTTGTTCTATAGTCAGACTAGGGAACATCTGGCTAATTTCCTCAGGTGTACGGGCACGATAAATATATTCATATAAAATGGTTTCGATGCCAATGCGAGAACCTTTTAAACGAATGTCGTCAGATGCGAGAAAGTTAAAGTAGTCTTCTAGTTGCATGGGTTTAGTTCTTCTGTTTAATTAAGACTAGGGTTGAATGCAATTGCATCAAGCACCATCTATCTCATTAACTGGCAGCCCAAAGTATGGAAACATCGTATTGCCTGAATATAGAATCCGCACTCACCAGCATCATCTCCTCCATCTGAGCTTGTGCAATTAACATTCTGTCAAAAGGATCTCGATGATGTAAGGGCAAGGCAGATGCTTGTACAGCGTGAGAAGCTGTAATCGAGAGTGATTTGGCTCCTAACTGCATCATCCGGCTAGAAATATAACTGTCGAGTGGTTCGGGTAGCGGTAACTTACCTATGGCAATTTTTATACCCATTTCCCAAACGCTGGCAACCGAAAGCCATAATTCATTGGTTTCATTATCTATCTGGGCTATTGTTTCTGAGTTCAAACGCTCTGGTTGAGCAAACCACCACAACAAGCACTGCGTATCTAGCAAAAGTTTCACCCTTCACTGCCCTCAAATGCTGCTAGAATCTCTTCGGGTAAAGGAGTGTTGAAGTCTTCTGGCACGACAAAACGTCCTCGATCCTGCCCCAAACTACTACGCCGATGAGATGAAGATTGATACGGAACCAGCTTGGCAATTGGAACCCCTCGGTTGCAAATAATGATTTCTTCCCCAAGCTCTACACGCGACAAAAGCCGTGAGAGATTCGTTTTGCAGTCATGAATATTAACCGTTTCCATAGGGACAAGTAAACTAAGTCTATAAACTAAGTTTATTCTATGAACTGTAGAGAGGGTACTGCTTACAACAGAAAAATTAGGATTTGAGGAAACAGTGAGGTGCGCCCCAATACATTTCAGTTAAGGAAATTTATCTGCTTAGGCAAGCAGGGAGAGCAGAGGCAGAAAAAAAGGCTTAATTGAACCGTATTGAGATGCGCCACACAAGAAAAATCTCTCAGTTAAGAGCTATACAATTCACTGAAAATAATAATCTATCTCCTGTCATCTTATGTACAGAGGTGAAAGAAATGCTTCTATACATAAGAAATCTTGCGCCTGCACACAACTGACAATGCCCACCCCATACAATATACGGAAAAGAAGGACACCTAATGGCAATTACACTCATTCCATCCTCACGACAACAAACTCAACATATTTTCCTAGAAGGTGTGACTTGGGCAACTTATCAAGCGCTCCTCAATGAGCTAGGGAATCATAGAGCTTCTAGGCTTGCCTACTATCAAGGCGTTTTGGAAATTATCATGCCCTCGGATTTACACGAATTCATCAATCGAATTTTAGAAGCAATCATTAGAGCATTGGCGGAAGAGTTAAATATGCGGCTGCGTGGCTACGGTTCAACTACCCTTGATCGCCAAGATTTGGCTCATGGCGTAGAACCTGACTCCTGTTTCTACATTCAGAATGTAGACAGAATTTTGGGAAAAAAGCTAGATATGCAGACAGATCCACCGCCTGATTTAGCGATTGAAGTGGACATCACCAGTTCCTCAAAGCGGCGATTTGGAATTTACTTAACCCTGCAAATTCCAGAAGTATGGCGCTATACAGAAAGATTAGGCTTTACCATCTATCAACTACGAAACAAAGAATATGTGGAATGCGAATTCAGCCCCACTTTCTCAATGATGTCTGGATCTATATTGATGCAATTTCTTCGTCAAGCGGAAACTGAAGATGACACCAGCGTCATTCGCACCTTACGGCAATGGCTAATAACTAAAATTTGACAATCCTACGTCTTCTAAGCGTGGGATTCTAAAAAGATTTCTCTTCTCATTCTCTTACAGGTTCCCAGGTACACCAAATAAGGTTTGATCGCGCTCGTTTTTTAAGGATTAAAAAACGATCTGTATCTCCGACTGTGTGAGAACCGATTCCCGATCATGCCTGTTGATTTTCATCCATTATGCCTACCATTACCACCCTGTTGTAGTAAATACTGCCAGATTCGCTGTATTTCAGTTTGCCAAGCTTGACGATCAATAGCTGTTTGTTGTCTGTCTTCGGCAGCTTGCGCTCTGTCTTCGGCAGCTTGTTGAGCCAATAAGCTAATGTTGTGGTTGGTTTGTTCGGCGAGAGTATTGATGTTGTTAGCTAAGCTGCTGATAGCTTCATTTTGAGCAATGACTGACTCACCAATATTGGTAAAAATCTCTTCCAATCGGCTCAAACGTATTTCTATTGACTCTGGTCGGTTTGTGGTCATATTGTATCTTACTCCCATATAAGCCCAATTTTAGGATAAATAACCATATATAAGGTGAACGGTAGAAGTATGACCTCATTTTCAATTTTGTCAAGTACTAATTCCCTTGCAGGGGTGCATTTAAGACTTTCTTGATGCGATCGCGTGTTTCTAGTAAGTGCGCCTCGGTGTATTCATCGTCTGAATGCTCTTTTTCGAGCGTATCACCAAGTTGTTTTATTTTATACCATGCTAGTGTTTCAGCATCTTCTGGGACTTTTTGTTTACGCAACACCATATTAGTTAAAATGTCGAGGTATTGTCGCTGCAAACTGCGCCGCAGACTGGAAATCTTAATTGGCTTACCGTTTGGCTTGATTGCCTCAGTCCAAATCTCTGACTGTAAAGTATCAAAAAGTTCTGTTAACTTCAGGGATTCTCCTGAGTGAGTTTTGAGTTCAATGTCCTCCAAACGCGAGAGGCGATCGCTTGACAGCAAGTCCCGCAATACCAAACTCTGTATAGACAACACTAAGTCGTGAATGGGATAGTCCAAGCGACCAGTCTGAGGATAACTACCCCAATGTCGCCAACGCGAGGGGGCTAATTTATTCAATAGATCAGCCGAGAAGTTAAAAGCCCCTTCAGAGAATACATACTTTTGCAGTACTGTCAAGGCCTGTCGTTGTTTTTCTACTGGTATCGGTTGAAATGGTAATCGCCCTTCAGGCTCGCCCGCATGAACTCTGTAAAAAGACTGACCGCCAATGTACTTAGTAGTAAAATATATGTTCTGGAAATAATTATTTAATACTGTACCAAACCGTTCGCTGACATCGCTGTAACTCTCTCCAGTCATAGGGTAACGGGTGTCGAGACGAGTCCACATTGCACGAGAATTATCAAGTTGCCATTGAGAATATTCAAGAACATCGGCGCTGTTATCCCAAGCATCGGCTGTTGGATCGAGGTCATATAGATCCTCATCTGTGGAATAACTTAACTCAGGCTTGTAAGATTGCTGAGCAATTTTCTCCAAAAACGGCTTTTCATCCGTGGTGCGCAGAGCTTGAGAAGGTGTGTAGCCGTACTGAATTGCCCACTCATCATAAGGTCCCACAATAGTCGGAAAATAATCTCCCTGCTTCACACCTTGAGGTGCAATATTTGGGGGAATGTAGTCCATGACTGACGTGACTAGACCTTTTTTATGGGTAATCGCAGTGTTGTTCATTTGCTGGGGTGTTAAGAAAGTACTACCACGGAAGTTATGCCTCAACCCAAGCGTATGTCCAACTTCATGAGCAATAATTAATCTTAAATATTGATGGATATAATCTTTCATCTGGGCACTATTAGGCGATATATTTTGTAAAAGTGACATCGCTAATGAGCCGAAAGCAAATTGGTTAGTCGCGTCCATTCCGTAGCAAAGATCGTATTCTCCAGCTAATTTGGATAAATTACTTGGCAATTCTCCTGCAAAATTTTGTGCGGAGATATTGCCTTTAGCTTCTAAACCATTGGCGCAAAGAAGGCGATTTTGCATCAGATCAGACAAGGTCGTTTGGGTTTGTGTTTGATTGGGTTGGACAATTCTGCGATAATCACTTTTGAGACTTCGCACTAAGCTAGCATCTACGAGAATGCTGGCATTCAAGATTTCCCCAGTCAAAGGGTTAACGCGAGATGGTCCCATAGCAAAGTACCCATCTACCGTGTTAATCCAACGGATCGTGTTGTAGCGAATATCTGAAGGGTCCCAATTAGCATTATCAGGTGTTTGACGTACTTGGATCGCATCTTTAAACCCAGCCTTTTCAAAAGCCTTGTTCCACATCAAGACTCCTTCTTTCACAGCATCGCGATACTCTAAAGGAGTCGCGTTGTCAATCCAAAAGATAATCGGTTTTGTTGGTGGCGAAAGGGCAGCCTTGGGGTTTTGTTTTTCTAAATGCCAGCGATTAATGTAGCGAACAAACGGATCGCGATTGTTATCATTGGATAAGTCTTGATATGCGGTGATGAAATAGCCAACGCGATCATCAGCTAAACGCGGTTGGTATTTATTTTCTGGAAGTTGGGAGAGACTGTAGTGAACACGTAAGGTAAAGCCACGTCTGTCTGGAAGAGTCGCAAAATTTGGCAATTCCGCTTGATTCTGACGACGTTCTCCATTACCGGAAGAGAAATTCAAAACCGACTCTACCTCCAGATTCTGAGAAAAGACTTTAGCTGTACCGAAATAAGACTTTTCTGTGCTTCCGGATAGTCCCAGACTTGAAGATAATCCAGCTAAGTCTGTTAGAAGTAGGTCACCCAAGTCTATCAGAATAGTTTTACGTTGTGGGTGAATGCTTTTAATCGGGATGGTGTAGAGAACTGAATCACTAAAAGATCGAGCAAGCGATCGCTGTTGTGGATCTCCCTGTTCCGTCCTAAAATTCACATTGCGAACGACGAAGTGCAAGTTATTATTCACTTGCTGGAAGTAAAACAAAAAATCTTGCAAAGGCATACCGCTATATATTCCAGCTTGACCGATGCCAGATTCTAACGTTGCTGTCGTCAAATAATTTTTATTAAGTTGTTCCGGTTTAATTTCTAAATAAATTTTGTTACTTTGCTGATTCCGGTATAAGGTAAATAATCCTTGCAGCGTTTGAGTATTTTTAACGACATCATCAAATGCTTCTAATTCATCCTTTTTTGTTGGTTTTGAGTTTACATTAGCTTTTTCATCTTTATTAAACCGATCCAACTTTTGCCCAACTAGCAATAATGGCTGCTGTTTAGCTTTCTTAATATCCTTAACGAGCCAAATGAAAGACTGAAGCTGTACTTGTTTGTTCCGATCAATCACCCATACTTGTTGTTTCGGTAATTGTGCTTGCTGGGGTGAAGCTGAAACGAAAATGCTTTGCCCTTTTATCTGTGTCCACGCGTTGTCTTGCTTCTGAATCTCCTGATCTACCTGTAGCGACTTAGCACTGGCTGTTTTGCCTAAAAACAAACTATGCAGCAAAATAATAAAAAAAATTAATCTCTTCATCCAATCTTTACCTGACAAAGATTTCTACTGGTTATATACAAGCAATTAGTTATCGGCATTTAACACTTAGCCATAAAGAGAGCTGTGGAAACATTCAACCAACTTGAGTCTGAGCTTGACAATTCATACAGGCGCTATAGCTCAAGACAAGCTGAATGCTTCTGGTTATATAAAGCTGCTACTTTACAGCATACTAGGGCAAGCCGAGGAGCCTGAGGATGTGGATTGTATCAGAAGTTTTCCAACTTTTCAATTCTTCTCACTACTTTTGTTCAGCCTCGTTGTATTTTTTTACTATAGTCTTTCTTCAAACAATTGCATCTGTAGCGAACTGTACGTATTATTTTTACATCGGACAGCAAGAAAGATGCTTATAAGGGGTAGGATAACAATTTAGTTAGAACAAGCTGCGTTGATTAAAAAGTCAAAAACTTTTTGGATAGACATTTTCTTTTAATAAAGCAAAAGGAGGATTTACGTTGTATTAGTAGTTATGTAATAAATTTTACTAAATTTTCTGGAGTTTGACCACTCATAGGGCAAGCAAACATCTTCAACTAAAGCTCTAGTTCATCAGTAGGTGTATAGTAACAAGGGACACAAAGATGTCACTCTTCTCTCAAGTTTGGAAGCTTTTAAGAATTTGTGTCATAAGCTCGTGGGTAGAAGAGATACCCAAGGAAACTTCTCTTACAACAGAAGCAGTTTTGCCTTTACAAAAAGTTGTTACAGAGCAAGACAAAATCTTTGAGTCGCCGCAAAATAATTCACAAGAATTATTACTTGAGGAACAATTGCAAGAGAACTTGGCAGCATGGGCAAAACCGAGCAGTGGTTTCACTTTTAATATAAGCGATCGCCAGTTAAATCAAGATATTTACGATGTACTGGGCAATGGGGTACTGAAACCCGAAATTACCGCCAAAGTGATCAATAGTGCGATCGCGCGATCGCACTTTCAGGCGGTGGAACTTTTTCAGCGATTGGAAAAATTTTATGAACGTTGGTGTCAGGGGGAATTTATTGATGCTGCACCACCTGATAACCTACCTCTAAAAAAAATGCTCAAGTTGTCGGGACAAAATCTTGCAGTCGGATTGCGGCAGGTTGACATAACGACGGGACTGAATGTGATGATTTTGCTTTTAGAGTTACACCGTTATGCTCAACAGCAAGATGATCTCAAGCATCAAATCATCTTCTATCCGTCGGGGCAAAGAAATCCAGACAACTTTTTCACATCTCAACTTCTCCGTATTATTAACTACAGCGACGCTATCGAAATTGGTAATTTTAGTAGTGTGGCTGGGCAATTTCTTAAAGGCGGCAACTTTAGCGGTGCTTACCTTGGTGATGCCAATTTAACGGGTGTCAACTTCAGTAAAGCTAACCTGAAATCTTCTTACTTCGGTAATGCTAACTTGACTGGAGTTAACTTCAGTGATGCCAACCTCAGTGGTGCTGACTTCGGTGATGCCAACCTGACTGGTGCGAACCTCAGCCATGCTGACCTTAGACGTATCAATCTTAGCAGTAGTAATCTCAGTGGTGCTAACTTAAGCAATGCTAACCTTAGCAATGCCAACCTGACTTCAGCCGACCTCAGCAACACTGACTTGAGCAATGCTAATCTTAAGGGTGCTAACTTAACAAGTGCTAATCTCAGGGATGCCAAGCTTGGTCATGCTAGCCTTTGTGATGCTATCCTCTTCGGTGCCAACCTCAGCGATGCCATCCTTATAGGCGTAGATATTAGCCATGCCGATCTTTGTCGTGCCGATCTCAGTGGTGCCGATCTCCGGCAAGCTATCTTAAAAGGTACTAACCTCAGCGACTCTATTCTTTTCAGCACCAATCTCAAGAACGCCATTCTCGTCGCTGCTGATCTCAGCTATGCCAAACTCAACGGTGCAAATCTGCAAAGCGCTAACCTCACTGGAGCGATTCTTCTTGGTGCGGAACTCAGTGGTGTAGACTTGAATGGGGTAACTCTTAACGAAGCCGATCTGAGTGGGGTGGTTTTGAATGAAGCCGATCTTACTGGTGCCGATCTTAGCAATGCTATTCTGTTTGGCACTGACCTAAGCTATGCCAACCTTAATAGTGCTAATCTCAGTGGCAGTAACCTCAGAGGTGCTATTTTTAGTGGTGCTGATCTTAGATTCACTAACCTTAGTTTTGCCATTCTCAGCAATACTGACCTCAGTGATGCTAACCTCGAAAAAATGACTTGGAACGAAAATTTGGAGTGGCAAGGGGCACGCGGTTTAGAAACGGCTGTGAATGTGCCAAAAGCTTTAAAGCAACAGTTGGGACTTTCTTAACAGGGGGAGACGGAAAATTGAGAATTAAAAATTAAAAAATAATTTTGTAGGAATTCAGCACCAGTGGTAGGGGCGGGCTTAATACAGATAACTTGTTAGTCAATGCGCTCCTTGGCGTTAAACCCGCCCCTACAGAATTCAGAATTGATCAGGAATATGTTCGCCTGATTCTTGTAAGGGCAGGTTTTATCGATTGATTTTATCGCTTTGTAAGTTATCTGGTAAAACCTGCCCCTACTCCTGGCTCCTGAATTCTTACATAATTTTTAATTTTTAACTGGAGCGTAGCTCTAACTGAGAAATAACTCCTTAATCCCCGCACTGCCAATCTCTACTGCTAGCGCCGCTAACAAAAAACCCAAAAGCTGAGTAATAATGACTTCACCTTCTGCACCAAGCCAATTGTCAAGACGGTTTGCCAGACGCATAATTACCCAACTGACAAACATTGCCGACAAAATTCCCACCACTACACTGAGATTAGGATTGGCAGGTTCTGATATTAACAGCATCACGCTCGTTAGTGTACCAGGTCCTGCTAGTAGCGGCAAAGCCAATGGAGTGATTGCCACATCGCGCTCGTTGTTAATCAAAGGAGTATCCGCCCCTCCTTGGAGCATTTGTAAGGAAATTAATAACAGTAGCAATCCTCCAGCTACTCGTAAAGAGCCTAAACTGATGTCTAAGTAATTTAAGATCAATTGACCGGCAAAGGCAAACACCATCAGTACTGCTATTGCTACTAATATTGCTTTATTTATAACTTTGTTTCTTTCGGCTGGTTCCATGCCCTTAGTCAGAATTAAAATTATCGGGATATTACCTACTGCATCGGCAAGAACAAACACAGCAACAAAAGTTTTAACGAAAACAGAGAGATTCACCATAGATGTTATTTATTAAGGTTTTTTAACAACTATGTCGTAAATTCCTCCAGTTTCCTACATCCCCTAGCAAGATCATCTGAGGAGTTGAGGAAGAAAAGCAGAAAAGTTATAAAGAAAATAGGAGTTAAGCACTATACAAATAGACCATAATTTGCATTACGAGATTCGGTCGTTTAAGGTGCTTCGCAGAGCCCTGAAAAGTTCATCGCCTTTCCTGTTTTAAATGCTAAAAATAGCTGAAATACCCAAATTGCGTACAGTACATATATACAATGCGAAATTCATAGAAAATATAACTTGAGCTAGGTTTTAGCTTAAATGAAAAACTCCAAACAACTCACTGTTCGTTTTTGAATCTATGAAGTCTTATCTAGCCGCAGCTGTTCAAATGACTAGTGTGCCAGATCTACAAAAAAATTTGGCACAAGCAGAGGATCTAATCGATTTCGCTGTCCATCAAGGTGCGACATTAATAGGGTTGCCTGAAAATTTCTCCTTTATGGGAGACGAAAATGAGAAACGCGCTCAAGCCCTGGCGATCGCCACTGAATCGGAAAAATTTCTCAAAACAATGGCTCAGCGCTTTCAAATTACTATTTTAGGTGGAGGCTTTCCAGTACCGACAAACAGTACGGGCAAAGTCTACAATACGGCATTACTTATTGACTCTAACGGTGAAGAACTCACTCGCTACCACAAGGTACATTTATTTGATGTTAATGTCCCTGATGGCAACACCTATCAAGAATCTAGTACTGTGATGGCCGGTACTCAACTACCCTCTGTCTATTTGTCACCAGAACTTGGTAATCTCGGGCTTTCTGTATGCTATGATGTGCGATTTCCCGAACTTTACCGATATTTATCACAAAAGGAAGCAGATGTCGTGTTTGTACCTGCGGCATTTACTGCCTATACTGGTAAAGATCACTGGCAAGTTTTGCTACAGGCGCGTGCGATTGAGAACACCTACTATATCATCGCACCTGCACAAACCGGACTTAATTATGCCCGTCGCCAAACTCACGGACATGCAATGATTATCGATCCGTGGGGAATGGTTTTAGCAGATGCGGGTGAACAGCCAGGAGTGGCGATCGCGGAAATAAACCCCGTGAGGCTGGAACAAGTTCGCCGTCAAATGCCTAGTCTTCAACACCGTGTCTTCTAGCAATGACTAAGAACTACTAGCTGTTTTAGCACATAAAATAAAAAACCGGGGAACCTAAGTTATACCCGGTTAAGTCATGCAAATAAGAGAATCCTCAGTTATGTAGGGACACACTACTACAGTGTCCCTATTTACTTATAAAAGATTAAACAACCGCAGCTTTCTTGGTGACGGCGTTCAGTTCACCTTTAGCATACTTAGCTGCAAAATCGTCTAGAGAAATCTGTTTGATCTTGCTGGCATTGCCGGCGCTACCAAATTGCTGATAGCGATCGCTACAAACTTTCTGCATGTACTTAATCGAAGGCTTCAAAAAGTGACGAGGGTCAAATTCTTTTGGATCTGATGCCAAAGCTTCACGGACTGCTGCTGTAATTGCCAAGCGGTTATCTGTGTCAATGTTCACTTTACGAACACCACTCTTGATACCTTTTTGGATTTCTTCTACAGGTACACCATAAGTTTCGGGAATTTGACCGCCGTATTGGTTAATCAAAGCGAGCAAATCTTCAGGTACGGAGGAGGAACCGTGCATCACTAAGTGGGTATTGGGCAAACGACGGTGAATTTCTTCGATTCTGCTAATCGCCAAAATTTCCCCTGTTGGCTTGCGGGTAAATTTATAAGCACCGTGGCTGGTTCCAATGGCAACGGCTAAAGCATCCACTTGAGTTTGCTCTACAAAAGCAACTGCTTCGTCTGGATCTGTCAGTAGTTGGTCGTGTGAAAGTTTACCTTCTGCACCGTGACCATCTTCTTTGTCACCCATACCTGTTTCCAGAGAACCCAAACAACCAAGTTCACCTTCAACGCTAGCACCCACAGAGTGAGCTACTTTCACCACTTCACTTGTAACGCTAACGTTGTACTCGAAGCTTGCTGGGGTTTTAGCATCTGCTTCCAAAGAACCGTCCATCATTACACTAGTGAAGCCATTACGAATCGCAGAGTAGCAAGTTGCCGGACTGTTACCATGATCTTGATGCATGGTAATAGGAATATGAGGGTATGTTTCTACTGCTGCCAAAATCAGGTGGCGGAGGAAGTTCTCACCTGCGTACTTACGAGCGCCACGAGAAGCTTGCAAAATTACGGGGCTATCCGTTTCTAGAGCAGCTTGCATGATAGCTTGGATCTGCTCCATGTTGTTCACGTTATAAGCTGGGATGCCATAACCGTGTTCAGCCGCGTGATCTAGCATCAGCCGCATTGGTACGAGCGCCATATTATAGTTCTCCTAATGGTGGATATCAGCTCTACTTGAGATAAGCGTTATATTTACGCTAATCTTAATACTTTTTTCAACTTATAGGAAATTATAACTATTGATGAGTGCTATTGTCTAAAAACTTTAT
>JAQYWP010001105.1 GCA_029379285.1 Rhizonema sp. PD38 | reverse complement strand
CAATGAAAACCGTTCTTAAGCAAGCAGCGTCCTAATGAATACGGCTACGACTATAAAAAGATAAAACAAAGAAAGGAGATGCGATGCTGTGGAGAAAGAAAACTTCCTCTCAGCCCGTGTCTCCATGTCTTTATCTTCAGCTTTCCGGGTTCCCGCGTCTCTGTGTCGTCTTTACTTTCCAGCGAGGATAGGCCGGACAATTTTTAGCACTTCTTCTCTTGTGGCATAGCCATCAAATGCTTCATCACTGAACGGAATCGGGTTATTAGATCGATTCTCGTTGTAGAGGACTTCACTAGCATCTCTAATCCACGGTCGCACATCAACATTATATAAAGTCTCTCGCAGATAACGAATGCCTGCAGCATGTCGGGCTTCTACAGTATGAATCTCTAACGCTCCAGCTAACACAGTTTTACCAGCTTCACCTGCAGCCAGCAAGTTCTGCACCTGTCCTTTATAAGCTGCGACTCCAGTGTCTTCTACGTACTGTAATGCCTGTAGAAAATCTCTAGGCTGAGCAAATGGATCGCGATTCAGAATCGCATCGTAGTTGGGATTAGCTGGGATAGTTACTGAATCAGGATTACCTCCCAAAGATGCTAATACCGCCGACAGATCGATAACGTGTTGAGCCTCATCCTGTCCGTAGGAAGTAACTGCGTTTTTAGCACGTATTGGGAGACGGCTTAGTCCGCCGCCGTCTTGAGTTGCAGCAACTGCACGACGATAAAAATCAGCTTCCAGTTTTTCCAAAGTCAAGGCGTATTCAACAACTTCTCGAGGTGAAAGCGTTGCCGATTGAGCAGAAGCTGCTGTTGCGGGCATAATCAGCAGTAAGAGAAGTAGAGGTAGGATTAGCATTCTACCCCAAGGTTTTGCTGTCAAGCCACCAAGTATTTTCGAGAAATAGCCACGGAGGCTGGCAGCTGTTTGCGCTGCTAAACATAAAAGGGTTTTCATCTTCTGTGTAACTCCTGATGTTAGGCGACAAGCGGGCCGTTGATGGGGTTGCGCAATATATTTAGAGAGCTAACAATCGCTATAATCTGCTTGGGTGTGTACAACTCATCGTAGGGACGTCCCTTAAATGGATTGAGTTTAGGAACTAGATCAGCATCACTGACTGCACGTTCGCTATCTAACTCTGTGGAAGGTCGATTGAGAAGTCCACGTACTCCTGCTGTATGACGCGCTTCTACAGACACGATTGAGCCGGCCGCAAGCAAGTATGTTGGGTTTTTGAGGCTTGTTCCTGCACCATTGTAAGCATGAACACCAGTGTCTTCTAAGGACACAGCTGTCTTTAAGATAGTGCGGCGATTTTTTAAAACAGCATTTAATCCAGAGGAATTAAAGCGAAGGTCATTGGTATGAAACGTCACATTTGAACCTAGAACCTGGCGGAGAAATGTGACGTGGGTGGCTTCATGGTTACCTATGGCTTGCAGATAGTCATATTCTTTTGGGTCGCTAATTCTACCAGATTTGAGAGCAAGGACATAGAAAGCGGATTCCAGTTCTTCTAGTAACAAAGCGAAGTTCAAGATGCCGATGTCATCTGCATTAAATGTTAGAGTTTTGATGCCTTTACCAGGCATTGCATTTATTGCGCCTGGTAGAGTCGTGAAGAATGCTGTGCCAAGACTAAAAAGACCCCATTTTAGCAGTGTGCGTCGCGAGGCGGAAGATAACTTCCTTTTCATGTTGATTTCTCCTAAAAAAGTAAGCGCCTATTTATCTATTTGCTAATGATTAACGATCAATTACCCCTGCCGAAATCAATTAATGACTACGCCTATCTGTACAGCCAAGCCTAGTGGTCACTTGTAATAATATTTACTAGTATCTCACTGCTAGAGCGCATCTACCAGTCCAAAAAGTGTTCATTTTTTAATCATTTCTTGCTCATTTACACTGGTATCAAAAATCATGATTCAACAACTTGTCGCAGCTGGATTTGTACTCTTCTGTTCCATGTTGCCTTTGAAGGCAACAGGTGCAAATTTTGACCAACTTTACGTGTTTGGTGATAGTCTTTCTGATACTGGCAATACGTTTAGTGTCTCAGGAGGGTTAGGTAATCCCACAAAAGCGATTCCCCCCTATCCACCGTACTTTCGAGGACGTTTTTCTAATAATAAAGTTTGGGTGGATTATCTTGGCGATCGCCTCGGATTAACTCCGACTCTCTTCACTGCGATACAGAGTACAACTACTATTCCCAAGCAAGGTATTAATTTTGCCTTCGGTGGTGCTAATTCAGGTATTGGTAACGCAGTCGTTCCTGATGCACATTTACCGGGAGTGCTGGAACAAGTCGGCTTGTTTACCCAAAGATTACAAGCAAATAAGCAAAAAGCCGATCCAAAGGCTCTCTACGCAGTTTGGGGAGGTGCCAATGATTACTTATTTGCGAACAGTACTAATGTTAATCAAACAGTTAAGAATATATTAGATTCAGTTACTTTACTTACCCAAGCTGGCGCAAAAAATATTTTAGTGTTTAACTTACCAGATATTGGCAAAAGTCCATTTGCATATCCTAAAGGAATTTCCGGTCAATTAACAAATGTCTCAGCTAGTCATAATAGTGCATTAGCATCCGCGTTGAATCAATTTAGCTCATCAAACCCTAGCGTTAATATCATTCGTGTTGATATCAATTCCCTATTCAACCAAGTCATTGCCTCTCCTGTAAATTTTGGTTTCAAAAATACTACGACTTCTTGCGTTACAGGTAACTTTGAAAACATAAAAAGTGTGTGTAATCACCCCAATGACTTTTTATTCTTTGATGCTGTTCATCCAACAACAGGTGCTCATCGCTTAGTAGCAGATGCCGCACTATCTGCCATTAACGCTAATTCGGTTCCCAAACCTTCTACAACCTTATTCCACACAAGTATGGATAAGTAATAATGCTTAGACTTTGAGAATTTTTTTTCAAAGTCTCCGATTTTCACTCCTGTCGTATAATTTTGGTGCCCTTACTGGCGATTCTGTCAGGGTTATTTTTGGCAGGCAATACAATTTAAGCGGTAGTTGTGGCAGCGATCGGAAACATTGCCCTCAGGAGATATGACTATCATCCCCGCTTGATGGCAATCTTATTTTCTTGTAAGTCCCTTATGGAACCTTTCAACCCGCGAAGTGCAGTTTTATCTTACTAGTTTGGACTGCGA
>JAQYWP010001104.1 GCA_029379285.1 Rhizonema sp. PD38 | reverse complement strand
CAATTACGCTATCTCAAAGCCAGGTTATCGAATTTAGCACGGCCTAGCTTCTGGGGAACAGCAATTTTTTTATCTATCCTCGGACTGGCAATTGAACAATACTGGACTCACCCAACTTTTTTGACACAAGAGCAAAAAGAAATTCCTTCAAAAAATTCTACTGATGGCTCTCTTTCGGCAGAAGACAAAACTATTGCTGCTGATATTGATAACTTGCCTGTATTGTATAATACGCAAACAATATCATCCACAGCAAATTCTCCTGGAAAAAATACTCAGGCTAATAAAAGTCAAGCCTTGTCCAATGATTCCGCGATTCAAACTCAAACTTCTGTGAGTGATGTTAAGTCAAATCCTAATCTGGAAACAGTCAATCCTATCGTTAAGTTGGAAAATCCATTCTTAGCACAGGCAGAAAATTTACTACAGTTTAATAATGCTCAAATAGTACCGTCATATGTAGCGCCAAGGACAGTACCAACTCCTCAGAATACCGGGATTGGATTAACAGAGCAAACCAACTCAACCTCAAACGTTACACAAGTTGGTTCCTCACAAACACCACTTAATCCACTAATAAATCAGAACGGGTCTGACTTTAATAATACAACTTTAACTCAAACAAATTCTCTAGGACGATCACAACCCACTACCGATTTCAATTCCGGAGCGATCGCTCCTACCCCTACTGGAACAAGCCTCCCTCAACCATCGATAACGAACACAGCACCATACTCTAGTGGGATTTACACTCAACCTCCCGTGACTTATCAGCAGCCGAGTGCCATTTATGGAACTGGTTATGCTCAACCCATACTCACAAATCAAACTTTAGATCCCAGACATGATCTTAGTAGAGTTTCGGCAGATCCGCGTTACCAAGATTTTGTCAATCAAGTGAGACAGAAGTCTGCTAACCTATATGGCACTCAGGGATTACCTAATATAGGGACGGCAACAACGTTAGGAAGACCCATTACTCCTACTTCACCCACTTACAGTTCACCTTATTATTCTCCATCTCCAATTTACAACTCTTCCACACCAGCCATTACTGGTATTTACGGGAATCCAAATTTACAGCAACCTACCCAAGTACAGCAGTATAATTTATCTTCTCCTAATCAAATTCCACAGTATACAGGTGGAAATCAAATTAGTGGTTACTCGTATCCTTAAAGAAATATACTACGAGGAATTAGACAATTTGTTGATAGAGGTTTTTGGGTGAATTAACCACAAGTTAGGGGCTTTCGGTGCTGTCGCCTACATATAACGCTTGAAGGCGAACCCCCAAACTTTATTTATCTTGATGTCTAATGGTTATTTGTTAATTGTAAGTAGGTTTTACAATAGATCAACATGTGTTTACATATTTAGTTCTTTTTGCGCCAACCTACTTACAAATCTGTTGCATTTATTTGAAAATTGTTAGAACTTTACACAATAACTCATTACGACTGCTTTTTATCAATCTTATAACTGTATTAATGCTTCACGTTATGCATTGGCTTGTTATTTGAGTTAAGAATAACGTAGCAGAATATACTAAACAAGATATTTAGGAATTCTAAATCACTCCTGAGAAA
Organism: Rhizonema sp. PD38; assembly: GCA_029379285.1. Taxonomy (GTDB): domain Bacteria; phylum Cyanobacteriota; class Cyanobacteriia; order Cyanobacteriales; family Nostocaceae; genus Rhizonema. The sequence continues at coordinate 1,598 of JAQYWP010001104.1, read as the reverse complement.
TCAAATACCTGAGTTCTTAAAGAAGTCGGGGATATAGTTGTTGCTATTGTTACAAATCGAATAAGACTACTACAGGTATTTATTGAATTGCCAACAAGCATAAATTTGGCGATCACTATTACTTCGTAAAGAATAAGTCATACCTCATCATTTTTTCATAAACTTCAAACTTTTAGGTTTGCACGACCGTATTTTCTTCTATTCATGAAATTTTGGTATTTTTACTACTGTAGAAAATAGATTGAATGGCTTATTGTTAAATTGTTTCGTAGTCTAAGCAAAGTGAGGAATTACTACTGAAGTTTTGCATCTACTCATTCAGGCAGGATTTTTAGGAATGCGGATTACAAATAAAATGCCAAATGTTAATGGTGCAGGATGCGTTATTGTTCAATACGATTACTCCCAACAGGAGTGTGAGATTACCGTAAGAATTCAGCACTCAGGAGTCATTCGTCAGAATTTATAAGGAGTTTATGATTTTTGGTATATTCCTTTCATCAAATTTTCAACGGAATTCTTAACTCTTCTGACGGATGTATTCTGGCTCCTGAATTCTTACAGATTACCTATCTTATTTCTCTGCGTCTTTGGCTTGCGTGTGCAGTTTTGAATCGGTATTTTTAGGAGCGGAAAGGGAGAAGTTCAAGAATTCTTTACGAATGTAGAGACATTACTTAATGGGAGTTACTCACCGACACTTAGATAAAAGAGATTAGCCATTGATTGAAATTCGTCAGTCTAAATTTGACAAAATTTAGTCGTATAAACGGGAATATGAATAAAGTCCTTACTACCAAGTCATTTATTTATCAAGAGTAATGACAAAAACCTACAGTGTCACATACAAATTATGAAAAGCATACAACACAGTGACCCGGCTTTTGAACAGCTTTTTGCTAAACTTCCTCCAAAAATAGCAAAAACGTTTACTTTTGAGCAACTAGAAGCCATCAAAAAGGCTTACGACTTTAATAATTGGAATCGTCACCCCGTAAACATACGAGTTTCAATCCCCATCCTTGGAATGCGATTTTATCTAATATTATCGGCAGGTAAAGAACGTCGCTCAAATCAGCGCTTACAGGTTTCTAAAAGTACGTTTCCCCTTTGGACACCTGTTAATACCTTATTAATCACAGGATTTTTCATCCTCCTACTAACTTCTGGATTTGTAACATTCTCCTATGTGTTTTCCTCACTGACTTCTATCTCAATACCTAACTCACCCTACAATACGTCACTTCCGTTTATTAAAGATCAATCTATATGCGAAAAAACTGGCAGAACTTGGCGTCATGACAAGTGTTGGGATTCAGAACAGAATCCCTTGTTCTGAATCCCATAATTACTCCCTTCCCGCCAGAAGAATACCGATTAAAAACCGCCAAGACAAGGGCAGTTCGCAGGAGGAGCCAGTGCTGCAGGAGGGTTTCCCTCCGTAGGCGACTGGCGTTAGCGCAGCGTTAGCGTTAGCGACGAAGGAGCGGTAGCGAGGAACGAGCGTCGGCACGAGCGTCACCCGAAGGGCGTTGGTTTCCCTCCGTAAGAATCTGCCCGCGCCAAGGACGCAGAGAAATCAGATAGGTAATCTTACA
>JAQYWP010000169.1 GCA_029379285.1 Rhizonema sp. PD38 | reverse complement strand
GTTTAACTGTAGATGACAACGAATTTCTCACTTTATTAGGACCATCTGGTTGTGGGAAGTCAACTACATTACGGATGATTGCGGGTTTGGAAGAACCGACTCGCGGTAAAATTCTCTTGGGAAGTGAGGATATTACTTTTAAGCGACCAGGCGATCGCAACATGGCAATGGTGTTTCAAAGCTATGCCCTGTATCCTCATATGTCAGTATACGACAATCTGGCTTCGGGACTGAAGTTGAAAAAAGTCAAGAGTGGTGAAATCAAACAGCAAGTTGCAGAAGTCGCACGACTTTTAGGATTGGAAGAGTTATTGCAGCGTAAACCCGGTCAATTGTCTGGGGGACAACGCCAACGGGTTGCTGTCGGCAGGGCACTGGTACGTCGTGCTCAAGTTTATTTGTTGGATGAACCGCTAAGTAATTTAGATGCCCTTTTACGGGAACGAGTTCGTGCTGAGATTAAACAGTTATTTGCTGCTCAAAAAGCTCCCGTAGTCTATGTGACTCACGATCAAACAGAAGCAATGACGCTTTCTACTAAAGTCGCAGTCCTCAACAATGGTTCCATACAACAACTCGATCCGCCAGAACGGATCTACAATCATCCAGCTAATTTATTTGTAGCGGGTTTCGTCGGCAGTCCACAGATGAATTTGCTCACACTACCCTGTCGCGCTCGTCATGCATTGCTAGGTGATTTCAGATTACAACTTCCAGATCTACCAACAGTACCACCAGAAATTATGCTCGGTATTCGTCCAGAAAACGTCCGTATTGCCCACCCTGAGGATACGCAGACTATTCGAGGTCAAGTGTACTTAGTGGAAAATTTGGGTATGCACAATTTAGTCAGCGTGCGCGTTCCTAGTACCCAAAGTGAATCGTTAACCGTCCGTGCTTTACTACCCACAGACCAAAATTGGAGTGATACAGAAATCACACTAGCTCTGCCGCCTCAGAATGTACACTGGTTTGATATCCAGTCAGGAGATAAGCTTCGATGAACCGCATAAGGTTTGTAGTTGCGCTTTAGCGCTCTTAACAGTCATTGAGCGCTAAAGTGCAATTACGAGCCTATCTTTTATTTATCAGTCATTAAGCGAACCTAACAACAACTGTATTGCCCTCTAACTAATTGGTGTTCCCAAAATCTGTATCTCCATCGGCTTTAATTTGACGCTCAGCACATGTGCTGGACCACCTGAAACGGTGCCATCGACTTCGTGGATCTCTGCCTTACTAATCGATTTTACCAGTTCTGGCACAGTAGGATTAGTTTTGTTACTGAACAAGATTTTGAACTGCACGTTGACAGGATTGATATTGGAGTCTACGATGACTGAGCCAACAAAGTCTGTAGTGGTGCTAGTGTTAGCTATCACAACTACTTCCTCGTCATTCAGAACCCTTGAGAAGGCTAGTACACCCTCTGGAAAATTGGAAATACCGAAATGGAAGCCATCTCCAGAAATTGGACGGAAGTAGAATCGTCCGTAACGCAGGGCTGGTTGTTCATTGCGGACATCAGTAAGCTGTTTGATAAGTTTGAAGAAAGGATGATTGGGATCAAAAGCATTTGGCTTGCCCCATAAAGCTTCACGCACATTCTGGTCAGCATCCCCAAAACCATGAAGACCCTGTTCGCTACCGTAATACAAGCTGGGAATACCGGGTAATGAAAACAAACAGCCAAAACCCAAAGTTGCTTGGTCATCGAACTGATGGGGATTTCCTTCAGGGCTGAAGTAGAAGCGTTGTGTTTGATCGTGATTGTCCAGAAAAGTGACGAAAAAAGCGGTTGCTTCACCGTGAGAACTGATGATGTTACGCTCTACCTCTTTGCGCTGATGATACATCTCAACTAATTTACTTGGCGGCGAGCTTCCTTTTGCTACATCAGGAAGCGTGAAGAAAAGAGGAAAATCGAGTGAAGCATCCACACCAACTAAGTCACCTGACGTTGAGACGTTGCGACCAATGAATTGTGAAATTTTCTCCTCCGAATCGTATACCTCACCGTATGTGAAGAAATTTTTCTTCCCGACACTAAGAGCGAACTCCCGGATGGCATTACCGAAAGTCAGGGCGAAATTTGGATCAAGATACTTTAGAGTGTCAATCCGGAATCCATCTATGTCATATTTAGCAATTAGGTACTGAAAGCTGCGGATCAAAACATTCCCCAACTCCGGGCTGCTGGTGAGGAGTTGCTTAAGGGAAGAGAAGTCACCAATCGTTTCTACTCCATGTTCCTTAGGCTTTCCTTGCCGTCGGAAAAATTCATTGCGACGTAGCTCGTCAGGAAAAACTGTGGCATCACCTGGTGGGTTGTGGATGTTCTGAACCACTTGCCAATCCGCTCGTGCGTTACCTTTTTCATCTCGCCAATTGACTGTATAGGGAGTCTCAGAGAAAGGAGCCTCCGATCCCTTAGACTCATAGGCGAAGACGTCGCCAGTGTGATTGAGGACGATATCGAAGATGATGTAAATACCCTTAGAGTGAGCTTCATCAATGAAAGTCCGCAATTCCTGATCAACATTGTTTGGATTCGAGGCAAAGCGTGGATCTATTGTTAAAAAATCCTGAATTCCATAGCCATGATAGGTGCCATCATTCGACTTGCCATCAAGAAACTGGCAATTCTTCAACACTGGTGTGAACCAAATTGCACCTACTCCCAGTTTCTTAAGGTAATCGAGCTTCTGTCGAATTCCCTCAATTGTACCGCCCTGAAAGCCGCCAAATTTGGCATCGTAGGGCAGATTTTTGGGCGCTGATACTGGATTGTTGAAACGATCCACCATGAGAAAGTAAATCCAGTGATCGCGCCAATCTTCCGGAGATGGAGTTAGTTTTCTCGAACGTGCTTGATTAAGTACAGCTTGTACATCGTCACTTTTAATTGAGGTAGGCATCAACTTTTAGGGTATCTTTAAATGTCAAATAGCACTCAGTACAAAATTTCACAAACTGTAGGAATAATGCTTTAACGCAATTACAAGTAACACCGTGAGTTTGTGAACAAATGCACTAATCGCTGTACCTAAATAAATGTAGATGAAATCAAGTTATGCACTTTTGACACTCCCCATGGCTAAAGCCAGGGGATTCTCTAAGGAGTTCTGCCGTATTTCCTAGATATCCGACGGTCGGGCGAATGGGACTCAGAAACATCAAATAGACTTAACTGAATACCCGTTGCCCCAAAGGCATGGTTCCCAGTCTCAATCCCTTTAGATTGATGCCTACTGGGCGTAACTTTCCCACAGTCCGCAGGTAGGGTCTTTTTATTTTGTGGGAAGACCAATCCCACTCTTGTAGCTATGGTGCGACTTGCCTTAGTATCTGCATGATCGGTATAGTGACAGACAGTACAAAAAAACTTTTCACTCTTGCGGTTTAAGTGATCAACGTGTCCGCATTTCGGGCACTCTTGAGAAGTGTGTTTAGCCGGAACTGGTACAACGTGTTTACCAGATTTCACAGCAAGCCAAGCAATCTTACTGAAGATATCACCCCAACCCGCATCAAGGATTACCCGGTTCAATCCAGTCTTTTGGCTTGCACCATTGCGTTTATAGCCACCAAACCCGTCATGTTTAGGCTTGGCACGTTTGACCATGTTCTTGATGCGTAAGTCTTCCCGAGCAACAACATCAGCAATCTTAACAACCTTGGCAGCTACAAGCCATCCATATCCATCGCGGCCTACAGCAAGCCTATGCTTCTGTTTAGCCACCCTTTTAGCAGCCTTAATTCTATTCTGAGAACCTTTCTGCTTGCGGTTAATAGCGCGTTGACGTATAGCCAAGCGTCTTGCCATCCGAGGGTTGGTGGTAAAACGCTTATTTTCAACGAAACTCCCATCAGATAATGCTACCAACTTGTTGATGCCGACATCAATACCAACAACTGATTTGCATTCTTCTAGTGGCTTAAGTTCCGGTAGTATACCTGGAATATCAACCAGCATGCTAATGTACCAATTACCGCCATCACGCTTTATGGTGCAAGTTCTCATGTCTTGAATTAAAGACAAGTCGCGGCTGTTGTGGAACTTAACATTCCCAATTCCTGGCAAATAGGCGGTTGCATACTTCTTTGTGATATGTCGCAAAATGACACGACCGGGTTTGTACTCAAACGAGTCTAGCCGCCTCAAGAATTGTGGGAACCCTCTACCATGCTGCCAGAAGTTACTAAAAGCCGTGTCTAGTTTAGCTATATTGCGTTGTAAGACACATGAATCAATTGCCGCAAAGCTTTCTGATGAGTGCCGCAACCCAGAGGTAACTTTCATCTGAATACGAGTTGCAGAATCCCATTTAACAACAGTCCCGATCACAACATTTGTCTGCTTGTCCTTAAGAATGAAAACCTTGGTTGCTAATTCCAGATGAGGAGGAATAACACCATGTTTAAGGACTGGGCAAGCTAATGGGCAACAGGAACCATATTCAAAAAAAGAATTTATTTCGCAATACGCGCCATAACTATAAGCTATTGGTTCATCAACGCTTTGATTATTAGTTTCAAATCCATCCTTACGCTCTCGTAATGCATAATTCCGATGCTTTCTTAACGTTACCAACAATTGCTCAATAGTTACCTCCTGAGTTTGATTTGGTAACATCTTGAAATTCCATCTTACTTGCATTACTTGCTTCTCTATGTTTTGTCTGTTATATCTATAGTATACTGTAAGTCTCTAAATTCTGCACCCAAAAAAGTAATAAAAAGGATATAAGACGAAAGATTTTACATGATGAATTCAAGAAGATTATCATGTATTTATTACTTTTAGTTCTGGGAAAAAACTGAAAGAATATGCCAGTAGAAACCTTATAAGTATAAGTGAGTTTATGAAATTATGGGTAAGAAATATTGGAGGGGACTGAAGTCCCGCACAGGCTTACCCCCTGTCTAAAGACAGGGGCTTGCGCCCTATGATTATCGGTCAGAATCAAAAGTGGCTTCGCTTACAAAGAAAGATATGAGGTAGTCTACGTATTACAGATATATATAAGTAGTAAAAAAACTTTGTTTATAAATATTTTTACTGACTTTCACTAAGCAGTTTTATACTCTTCAAAAGCAGGAAGTGTGCCTCTTGGGACGCTAATTCTTCTAATGTTAAATAAGTTAAAGCCATCAACATTAGTGGTTGGTTATTGTGGCTTCTTAGCTCGTTTGTATATTCGGTATCAAAGCACTCCAAATTTTCTGCGGCGGTTTTCAATAATGCTTGTATAATTTCGAAAGAGACATCAGAAAGCGGTGGTTGACCACGATAGTTTTGCAGCCTGCCTCCTTCTCGGTAATTTGGAAACGACTCCAACCCCATAAAGCGTAAGAACCAGTCAGCCCGATAGTGTCCTATGGCTGCTACAATACCCCTGTAATCGGCAATCAGTTCATCAAATACATTGTTACGCATTGAGTTAAATAAACGATGCGTGAAGTAATGGGTACATTCATGTTCCAGCCGAATTGTCAGTGATAGACGCCTCCACTCTGCTTTTTCAAGCCCAATATCTTTAGCTGGAATATCACTATAAGGACCATCACTTAAGATAATAAAGCGATCCTGATAAAGTGCTTTCTGCGGGATAATTCGCTGAAACTCTTCTGCCCAAGAGGCTTCGGAACAATTCGCCGCATTTTGTTCCCATTTTCGCCGATAGGAGTAAATCCGATCCCAATTGTTGAAACCAGCGATCGCACAAGCACCCATAGAAGCAGGGACTGGTAATGGTTCATTCCGCATTGTCAGCGCTTGTATCAGAGAAACAAAATCGTCCCGATTATTGGTTAGCAAAACAGGGATAGTTCCTGCTAAGCTTTGATACAGCATTAACTGAAGTTTTTCAGGTTGCTTCAAAATCAACCCAGTCGCCTCGGACATACCATTCACAGGAATACCTTTACGAGTCGCACAGCGGTACGCCTCAGTTTGGCTGATGCCTTCAAGTATGGGAAACTGTAACTGTACTAGCCTCTGTTTTAACACTTCAAAGGTACCGACAACTTTAGCTTCAGCCGCGTACCCCTCCCAAGTACTAGTATGCATTTCCGAGAAGAGTGGAAACTTGACAGGGAGTTTTAAACAGCTGCTCCCAAAGACATTTTGATTGTATGCAAGTAACTCTTCTGTTTCTAGAGTACTGGCACCATAGCCCCAAAGTACACTCTCCCGAAATTTCTGTTGATTCATACAGTGCTTAATTTCTATTCATTTAATCAAATATCATTGATATTTGAGTACCAAGCCCACCTGCTAAAAGCGGGCACTTTCCCTCAGCTTCGGAGAAAGTGTTCTAGGTTATGTGTTCTTTTTCTTTACATATCAATGGTTGAGCTGATCGCAATACAGCATCTAGCAACCCAGGAAATAGTGCATCTAAATCGTCTTGACGTAACATATTAATATGTAGTGTTCCTTCCTTACGAGTCGAGATAACGCCCGTCTCTCGCAGAATCTTGAAGTGATTTGACATGGTAGACTTAGCGATCGCAAAATCAAAATCGGCACAGCAGTGTTCCCCTTTGATTGCCAGCCGCCGCACCATCTCTAACCGTACAGGATCGCCCATGGCATAGAGTACTCCTGCTAAAGATATATGTTTTCGGTCTGGGTGATAGAGGAATTTCATACTTGCATTATCTCATATAATAGGTTATATTTTATTTATTCGATTATATCGAAATATAGAACATTATATGAGGAGGGCGAGTATGTCATCAATTATAGCTGTGACAGAAGCCACATTTAACCAAGAAGTTCTCGAGAGCGAAGTTCCCGTGTTGGTCGATTTTTGGGCACCGTGGTGTGGTCCGTGTCGCATGGTAGCTCCTGTGGTAGATGAGGTGGCGACTGAATACGAAGGACAGGTGAAAGTGGTGAAGTTAAACACTGATGAAAATCCCACTGTTGCTAGCCGTTACGGAATCCGTAGCATTCCCACACTGATCGTGTTTAAGGGTGGTCGGCAAGTAGATACAGTTGTGGGTGCAGTTCCAAAGACAACCTTAATTAAAACTCTAACACAGTATATGTAAAGAGGAGAAGGCAGGGGAGATAGCGGATAAAAATAGCCTGTGAGAATTATTAACTCCGCGCCTCTGTTGCCTCCTAATTCCCAATTTGTTTATGAATTCTAAAATTAATTTACTGTCTCCCTATCAGTTAGGGAACCTCAAATTGCCAAATCGCACGATTATGGCTCCGTTAACTCGGAATCGTGCAGGTGAAGGAAACGTGCCGTACCAACTTAACGTCACATATTACGTCCAACGTGCAACAGCCGGACTAATTATTACAGAAGCCTCACAGGTTTCTCCTCAAGGCTTGGGTTATGCGAATACACCAGGCATTCATTCGCCAGAACAGATAGCTGGTTGGAAGTTGGTGACGGATGCAGTGCATCAAGAAGGAGGGAGAATTTTCCTACAATTATGGCATGTAGGACGCATTTCCCATCCAGATCTGCAACCGGAGGGAGCTTTACCCGTCGCACCTTCTGCCATTAAACCTAGTGGAGAAGCAATGACCTATGAGGGAATGAAACCCTTTGTAACTCCGCGTGCTTTAGACACATCAGAAATTCCAGGAATTGTGGAACAGTTCCGCAAAGGGGCAGAAAATGCCCTAGAAGCTGGATTTGATGGAGTGGAAATTCATGGTGCTAATGGTTACTTAATTGACCAATTTCTACGTGATGGTACGAATCAACGTACGGATAAGTATGGAGGTTCGATTGAGAATCGCGCCCGACTGCTGCTAGAAATAACAGAGGCGGTTATTGATGTGTGGGGTGCAAAACGGGTAGGTGTACGTCTTTCTCCCAGTGGGACGTACAACGATATGCATGACTCTTATCCTCAAGAGACCTTTGGTTATGTAGTCAAGGCGCTGAATCAATTTGATTTGGCTTACCTACACTTGCTAGAACCGAGTGAAGCCGACCTCAGACACGGCGGAAACCCTATTCCTACTAACTATTTTCGTCCAATGTATCAAGGTAAAGATGTGGAAACCCACGCCTGGAAGGCATGTGAGGAAACACAACTTAGCACTTGGAAGTGCAGTCTTTTCCATTACCGCCTTGGGATTACTTAATACCGTGTAGTATTGCAATAGACATTGGTACTCATGACGATGTTTATTAGCTCAATACAAGTGCGATCGCTCATCTCATAGCGACAACTAAAGTCAAGCGATCGCTCATTTATGAAGGTTGATGAGCGTGCGTTCGCGCCATTATCAGTCAGTTCAACCAGACCGAAAAGCGATACCATGCAATATGCTTTCAGTAAGAAAGAGTCCACCCCAGTTCTTACCCACCGCCACCAATGTCTCACATATTCCCCAATGCGGACAAAATCCGCACCTTGCTCATAAAGCCGAGAAACACGAGAGGAAATGCGTTCTCAGCACCAATACGGCTATACTATAAGATAAAACTCTTTTTGCCAAATCTAAACCAATAGCTTCAAGCACTGAACAGATATGCAAATCACACTCAGTTCACAGCAAAGCCAAATTCTTGAATCCCTCTCGCAGCAGGGCGGATACCCAAGTATTGAAGATGCAATTGACATAGCTCTCGTACTACTCGCTGATGAGATAATCCAGCAAAGTTTAGAAGAAACTCCAGAATACCTAGCTTGGGTGGAGCAAACACGCCTAAAGATAGAAGTTGGTGTACAGGCAGTAGAGCGAGGTGATGTTTTAGATGCAACTGTGGTGTTAGATCGATTACGCAGTAAGGTAGAAGCAGCCAGAGCAGCCTCAGCATGAGGCATCTACGGATTACGGCGATCGCGAGCCGAGACTTGGAAGCAATTTCTGAGTATTTTTTGGAGAAGAGTGTAGAAGCAGGCGATCACTTCGTACAAACATTCCACCAAAAGTGCCAACACCTTGCACGTTTCCCGTATATCGGCAAGTCTTACGCTCAACTAAGACCTGGCTTACGAGGACTTTTGCTGATGGATTACATCGTCTTTTATCAAGTTGTTGAGGATAATGTCGAAATTCTCCGTGTCGTCAGTGGATATCGTGATTTACGGAGTATCTTTGCGAATAAATGAGTGCGACCCCTGCGGTAGGCGTAGCCATCGCCGTTCTTGTAGCTAAAACGTATGTGTTGGTAAATCGACAAAATACCTATTTACCTCAAAATAAATCGCACTACTGAGATACGTGCATTTTGGGACAATCTGTAAAGTTTTGTAACGCAAATGTTGTAAAACCTTGATTTTACGTTGTTTGAACAAACTGCTCAACGATGTCTTGGGTAGACCATCCGTTCAAAGATAAATTTCAAAGAATGGCAACTCTTATAGCAATTTTCACATTTGCCAATTTCTGAAAAAAGTTTGGCTCTGCTGTAACGAGTAATGTCATGAGTCACGGTGAATGTGCCAAACGCCGCAGCTCAGGAATGCGTGGACAACTCGCTCAGGAATAGGTTCCCGGTTGAAGTGAGCCAGCTTCTCCATGAGGTGAAAATCCTGCATGAGGAGAGGACCACGATCGCCTGCTGTCAAAGAATTCTGGTTATCGGCAATAGGAATACCTGAGAGTAGTTGTCAACGTTTTGTGTTCAGTCATAGTGGGTGCTTCCTCTATCAATTTACTAAAACACTGCAATTTTTGTTCAGCCGATCAGGCATGAACCACATATCTAACTGAAAATATTGTAGTCGTTATGACTTTTTTGTCAATAAAGTGAGAATGGACGACAGCTTATTGGCGCTTATGCTGAGAGCAGCAAAAAGCAAAGTAATTTTAAGATATGTGTACAGTTGTAATAAAATGCTCAAAAAATCTAAATAATGTATTAGAGTAGCAATAAATATGGTTAAATTTATTTAAATTAAAGCGCTTTCAGCAAAGCTAGTGTGCCCTTGGGTTTAATCTCATAGCTTATGAAAGAACGAACAATCTTATCAAACCCGTCCGTACAGTCGTTATTCGGCTGCACAGTAGATAGACATTTGTTTATCTACTGAGGTTTTTTTGCGCCAACCTACTTAATCTGATCTAGTAGGGCTCTCCTTGAGGTCTAAGATGAAAGCTCCACTGCCCAACAATGAAGCGGCAAGGCTCGAAACTTTACGTTCCTATGAAATTCTCGACACTGAAATCGACGAGGACTTTGACGACATCACTCGTTTAGCCGCAGATATTTGTGGAACTCCTATCGCCTTGGTGAGCCTAGTTGATAGTAACCGCCAGTGGTTTAAATCAAAGGTGGGTTTGGAGGTGAGAGAAACACCCCGCGAGATCGCGTTTTGCGCCCACGCTATCTTACAAACCGAGGTTTTAATTGTTAACGATGCAACAGTTGACGAAAGATTCGCCACAAACCCATTGGTAACATCTACTCCCCAAATCCGGTTTTATGCTGGCGTTCCCCTAATTACACCGACTGGACATGCATTGGGAACGCTTTGTGCGATCGACCTTATTCCGCGATCACTCAGTCCAAAACAGGTAGAAGCATTGCGGGTTTTAGGTCATCAGGTGATGACACAACTCAATCTACGGCATCATGTCGCAAGCCTTGCAAGTACTGCCATTGAATGCAAGCAGGTAGAAGAGGCACTACGGCAGCAAACAGAGCGGGAAAGATTGGTAGCAGAGATGACAAAACGCATCCGCCAGTCTTTAAACCTGAAAGAGATTCTTGACACGACAGTGTTTGAAGTCCGGCAATTTCTTCAGGCAGATCGAGTGTTCATTTATCGCTTCAATGCGGATTGGAGCGGCGTGGTAGCAGTAGAATCTGTAAATCCTGATTGGGTGCCTATCTTGGGAACAACAATCAAAGAATCGTTCTTTGAACAAAGTTTTGGCCGGGAACTCTACAAACAAGGTAGAGTCCAAGCAACAGAGGATATTTACACAGCTAACTTATCCTCGTGTCACGTGAATTTTCTGGTTCAGCTTCAGATTAGAGCCAACTTGGTAGTCCCGATCATAGTTGAGGAAGAGTTGTGGGGGCTGCTAGTGGCTAATCAGTGTTCATCACCACGACAGTGGCAGCCTTTGGACATCAATTTGCTCTTATCATTGGCAACACAGGTAGCGATCGCCATCCAGCAATCCACACTCTTCGAGAAGGCACAAACCAAACTCAACGAGCGTAAGCAAGCCGAACACAAAATCCGCGAACAAGCTGCCCTACTTAATGTAGCAACGGATGCTATTTTAGTTCGAGATTTAGAAAACAAAATTTTATTTTGGAACAAAGGTGCTGAGCATCTCTATGGGTGGGAAGCAGAAGAGGCTCTTGCTCAAAAAGCTAACGAGCTTTTGTTCAAAGACAAAGATTCGCTGAAACCTTTAGAAGCTCTCAAAACTGTATTGGCGGAAGGCGACTGGTATGGAGAGTTGCATAAAGTTACAAAATCAGGAAGGGAAATTATCGTTTCCAGCCACTGGACACTAGTGCGCGATGAAGACGAGCAACCAAAATCAATACTCACTGTAGACACCGACATCACAGAGAAAAAACAACTCGAATCGCAGTTTCTCCGCGCCCAACGGATGGAAAGTATCGGCACTCTAGCAAGCGGCATTGCCCACGATCTGAATAATATACTGACGCCAATTCTGACGGCAGCCCAACTTTTGCAAATCAAACTTCCCAATGCCGAAGCGCGAATTCTACAGTTGCTTAAGATACAGGAAACCAACGCTAAACGCGGAGCGGCTTTGGTCAAACAAGTTCTGGAGTTTGCGCGAGGAGTTG
>JAQYWP010001103.1 GCA_029379285.1 Rhizonema sp. PD38 | reverse complement strand
ATTTATAACATAATTATAAAACTATCTCGTTGGTGAAAATCAGCCTCTGTGCCTTGATGAGTCAAAGCCCAGTAAGTTACCTCGCCGTTTCTCAGTTTGATAACTGCGGCGATCGCTATTTCGAGAGCTTGGTTTGGTGTCACAATTCGATCCAAATCGACATTTAAGGCAAGTGCTAAACTGTCTGATTGGTGGTGAACACTAAACGGAAGTGTCGTAAAGGCTACTTCTTCTTGCATTCCTTGTCGGTACCCATCAAAGCGATAGACATTCCAGTTTTCGGTGGGGGAGAGGTTGAATTCCCAATACCGTTCCGAATCCTTAATGCCAAGGAAGAACTCAAAGCAGGTGTCTTCCCACAGTTTATGCCTTCGTGTGGGCAAATCTGATTGTGTGGCAATTATAACTTCCTCAAGGTTGCCAAGGAGTGCGTAAGTGATGGTGAGTTGGTTTGCAGATCGGGCGATATTACCTGCGATTTTCAAATTAGGCAGGGACTCGTTAGAATAAAAGGGTTGCAGGGAAAATGTCTCGTTGTTCATTTCATGTCTTGGATAATCTTGCGAATCTTTGTTTCCTGAGATTCAATATTCTCAGTCAGCTTAAACTGGACAAGTGCCCTCGCCAGGTTATGTTGTGGGTACTTAACCTTAAAGTATACATTCCCGGCTAAGTAATCAGCAAAGAATCGCAGTCCTAATTCAAAAGCAATGAGACGAATTGCATCGTAGATATACGTATAGTCATCATCAGTCAGAAATTCCTTTGCTACTGAGAGATAACCTTGTAAGATTCCTCGACAGACATCTGTATCAAAATAAACACTTTCCCACTGCTTGGTTTCTTCTCCTACAGGATTACAACCAGATCGCAAACAATCGCCAATGTCGTAATGTACCAGACCAGGTTTAACGGTGTCTAAGTCTATCATACTAACGGCAAGCCTGGTAGCAGTATCGAACATAACGTTGTTTATTTTCGGATCGCCGTGCATCAGACGCAGGGGGAGAATGCCTTGGGCTTTGGCGTTTTCCAGGACATGTGCACAGACTTTGCGATCTTCTACGAACTGCAAGCAATAGTTTACTTCGGTAGATTGCTGTATGTTAGTCTTTGCTAAAACTTCTTCATAATGCTGAAGGTAAAGCGGTGTAATATGGAACCCTTCGAGGGTGTCAGCAAGTTTTTCCGGAGGCAGATCGCTGATCAGATTGTGAAACATACCCAAGGCATAGCCAATTTCTTCAGCTTGTTCTGCATCGCGCATAGTGTCGAAAGACTGCGTGTCTTCAATAAAACTGATTGCCCGCCAAAAGGAGCCATATGCATCTTGATAGTAATCCTGAGTATCTTTCGTTAACAAGACTCGTGGCACTTCCCAACGGCGATTGAGGGGATTACTTTGTAAACGTTTGCGAACATGCTCAGTGAAGGTACGCATGTTTTGCATTATAAGTTGCGGCTGGAGAAAAACTTGCTGGTTGATGCGTTGCAGGATAAAACGTTGTTCTTCAAGAGAATCCATGCTCACAATAAACGTGTCATTTATATTACCATTTCCAAATGCTTGAACGCTTGAAACTTTCCCTTGAAGGGCGAATTGCTCGGCAATGGCAACGAGATTGTTTGTCTGTTGTGTTTTGATGTCTTCTGTCATGTTTATAATTGAGTTGCACTACTTCCTAGGTGACTGCACGAAGGCAATAGGAGACATCGTAGCGTAAGTTTCGCATCTAGCTTGTCTATATTCAAGCCGCGATACGGGTGGCAACCGTTGCCTTCTCTTCTCAGGAGCGGAGACGCTGCTTTGTAGCTTGCTTCCTGGAAGGGGTACGAGAGGCTTGTCTGCGACAGGCTGCGCGAACGCCAACGGCATCGCACCCTTACATTGGTGAGAGATGAAGATAAAGTGTATGATTGTCAATCTAGGATCTTTGGAACGACACTGAAACGGTATTAGGCAACATTGGAGCGCGGGCAACTCTGATCAACCCCTCAGAATGTCAACAGTGAGACGCTAAGCCAGATTCTAGGGGTTTTATCATAGAAATCAATGTGGTCCCGTGGTCGCATACGATTGAGTTGTGGTTGTATATACCCACAAATCCAGAACTTTGAGAAGAATTTGCAGAATATGAATTCACTCGAACCAAGCGTAAGTACTGAAATCCCTGCATCCGATGTTATGCTCCAGATGATTTCTGGCTTCTGGGTGTCACGGGCAATCCACGCTGCTGCTAAACTTGGTATTGCTGATTGCCTGAAGGAAGAGCCAAAAACACTAGACGAACTAGCTGCAATCACTAATACTCACGTGCCATCTTTGTACAGATTACTGCGTGCACTTGCCAGTGTGGGTATATTTGCTGAAGATGACCATCATCGATTTGGCTTAACACCCTTGGCTGCTACGTTACAAACAGATGTTCCTGGTTCAATGCGTTTTTTTGCCATTTCTGAACTGGGACAGGCACACTATTTAGGCTAGGGAAACCTGCTACATAGCGTCAAAACTGGTGAGATTGCGTTTGACCACATCGCTGGAATGAGTGTTTGGGATCATTACCTTAAAAACTCCGAAGCTGGCAAGTTGTTTAATTGTGCAATGACAAGTCTAACAGCTTTTGTTTTGGAAGGAATTATTTGCAGTTATGACTTCTCAGCATTTAATACTGTTGTTGATGTCGGAGGAGGTCAGGGTAGTTTGGTGACTAGCATCCTTGAAGTTTATCCGACTGTTAAAGGCATTGTCTTTGATATACCAACGGTGATAGAAGAAGCAAAATCTTGCCTGCAAGCACAAGGTTTTGCAGATCGGTGTACGGTAGTGTCGGGGAACTTCTTTGAGTCAGTAACAGCAGGTGGTGACGCTTACCTTCTCAAACACATCATTCATGACTGGGATGACGAAAAAGCGATTGTTATTCTCAAAAATTGTCATCAAGCAATGTCACAGCATAGTACACTCCTGCTGTTTGAGACAATAATTCCGACTGGGAATGCATCTTCTTTTAGCAAGTTTTTTGACCTCAATATGCTAGTTATGACTGGTGGACGCGAACGCACAGAGGAGGAATATCAAGTACTACTGCAAAAGGCAGGCTTCCAACTTACCCAAGTTATTCCAACTGCATCACCAATTAGCGTTATTGAGGCGCTAAAAATTTAGAGTCCAAAGTTTAGCCCCTAGAGG
>JAQYWP010001102.1 GCA_029379285.1 Rhizonema sp. PD38 | reverse complement strand
GCTTAAGATGTTCATCTTGACATCTCAATCCATAAACTAAATTAATTTTTATAAAAGCCATAGAGCAACACTCACTCTCAAGAGGGATATTTAGAGCGAAATGAATCAGCAAGTTTAATTCAAAATTAAACAACATTTTGCTATTATTAGTCCATGCTAGTATTTAATATAAAATTATGAGGCAACACGTACCAGTATAAATTGCCGTAAAAGTGCGGTGAATACTGCTTTGTTTCTTCGTAATAAAGTAGAGGTGGGAAATTTCACATCTCTACTAGCAGGATAAAAGGGTGATGTCTACATAATCTAAATGGAATCCTATGCTGTCCTCAGCTGGACAAGGGTAGAAAAACCCTAAGACTCAAAGGCAAGAAAAGCAGGATCTAAAAGAAGAAAGCCTGCTATTTCTATGATCTACGACTTATCTTTAGTGGTAGAACTCACCCAATTTGTGAAGGTGGCTTAAAGTCACACCGCCATAATCAGGCCAGAAAAGAAAATTATTTCATTTTCATTGGCAAATGATGGTTAAAATTGCCGTAAAATTACCGAAATTAATGCCTGTGACAACCACGACCCCTCATTTATTGTGGGTATCCATAAAAGATGCGCTGTTCGTCTATATAAGCAGGAATTCACCCTTGATCTTAGGGTTTTAAGTAGTTTTGTGCAGGTGTCAAGAAGCCAAATACAGGCAAGAAACCGCATTGTTTATTAGTTTGGAGAGAGTAAGGATATTTTGAGCGTAATGACTGAAACTGCAACCACGCCGCTAACCGGAAAATCACTGCTTGCTAAGGTAAAAGAACTTTCAAACTTACCACGGCGAGAGAGAGCAAAGCAGTGTGGCTACTATACGGTTACTAAAAATAACCAGGTTCGTGTTAATCTTACCGATTTTTATGACGCTTTGTTGTCGGCTCGGGGAATTCCTCTTAGTCCCGAAGCACCTAAAGATGGTCGCGGACGTGAACCGACATACCGGGTGAGTGTCCATCAAAACGGCCAAATTGTTATTGGTGCAACCTATACCAAAGCAATGAATCTAAATCCTGGTGATGAGTTTGAAATTAAGCTGGGATACAAGCATATTCACTTGATACAAGTCGATACTGATAAAAAAGGACTCCAACCAGAAGATATAGATGCCGAATTAGAAGATGAGGATGATGAGTATGATGAGGATGAAGATGAGGATGAAGATGACGAGTAAATCTCTCGCTGCTGATAAGTTGAGAATGATTCTTTCATAAATAAGGTAGACGGCTTTCGGGAATTCCATAAAATAAATACCTGTTAAGACTGTCAGAAATTAATATAGAGACGTTACATGTAACGTCTCTATATTGTGCATTGTACGTAAGCAACGCTATAAATTTATCGGAAATATCTTACCCAGTCATGGGTGCTGTGTTTTTTAATCTTTCACTCTTCTCAATAACAGTAGGGTAGATATTACCTACAATGCGAGAAAATTAGGGTTTGAGAATACGCGCTTTGCGATGCCAATATTATGAAAATCTCCTTGTTGATATTAATGCATGATGTCAGTTTTACCTACTTTTCTCGTGTTACTAGAGTCATTACTCAACTCCTTAGCGTCATTTTTAAAAGATGCACCAGCACTGATCGCGGTTATGGCTTTTTTCATTGCTTGGATAGGATGCTGGTTACCAGTAGTAGCAGTCTTCTCTAAGGCACTTAAATTGCAGCCAGAACAAAAGTTACCTTTAGTAATATCTCTATACCTCATAGCTCCCTTGATTGTCTGGGGAGCTAGCAGGTTTACTAACACAAATTTCTTAGATTACGGTTTAGTTGGAAATATTTCTCTTCTCAGTTCTTTGGGACTGGGATTTGGTTTGGGAATCCTTAGTCTAGCTATTGTTTTTACCTTGCAATTTGCTAGTGGCTGGTGTTATTTTCAAAGTCATATCAAGCAAGTACAATCTCTATTGCTGCCTAGTTTGTTTGTAGCATTATTAATTGGTGGCATAGAAGAGTTAGTTTTTCGAGGTTTCCTCTTCACGCAATTAACACAGGATTATTCAATTTGGGTAGCAGCCGCAATCTCTAGCTTAATTTTTGCGCTTCTACACTTAGTCTGGGAACAACGAGAAACTATACCGCAAATTCCTGGATTGTGGCTGATGGGAATGGTATTAGTTTTAGCACGCCTTGCTGATGGTGGGAGTTTAGGTTTAGCTTGGGGACTACACGCGGGGTGGATCTGGGCGATCGCCTCTACAGACACAGCACAACTTATTAAATATACTGGTATTGCCCCTGAGTGGGTAACAGGTCAGAATCAGAAACCTCTAGCTGGTATGGCAGGAATCGTTTGCTTGCTGCTTACGGGGTTGATTATGGTTTTTCTCTGTAAATATTCAATTTCATGAAGGCAAGGTCAAACTATTTAATCCCTGACAGCAAAAATGGTCGTAATATTTCACCTGATCTGAAGATGGAACATACATTATTGGTTTGACAGCTTACGGTCTAGCAATCCTTCGCGCCCTTCAACTCAGACTTTTTATCAGCAACAGTGGCGGAAGTACGATCATTTCTCAGTACTGACCGTGTAAAAATTTACCAGTTTCAACCAGATGGTCATGGATTAGTGATTGCCGAGTCGATTCAAGAGGGTCGGTTACCTCCACTACTGCGGCTAAATTTTCCGGCAGATGACATTCCGCCCGATGCCCGTGAATTATTTGTTAAAGCACGCCAGCGAAGTATCGTTAATGTGACAACACATGAGATTGGTACCAGTCCTCTTAATTGCCCGGAAACAGGTAAACCGTTAGACCAGCAAGATATTCGCTATCGTCCCGTCGATCCTTGCCATGTAGAAGATTTAACGGCAATGGGCGTTAAATCTTCAGTAGTAGTGCCGATTGTTTTAAAAAGCAAGGAAACAGGGAAAGATTCGTTACCTTCTCTACAAGCAGCATACCAATTGTGGGGGTTATTGGTGTCTCATCATTCAGAAGCCCGAGTGGTGACAGAACAAGAACTACTGTTTATTCAGTCAGTGGTCGATCAAGTCGCGATCGCAATTTCTCAATCAATATTGCTCAACCAAGTGCGTGATCGCACTGCTGAACTGCAACAGACTAACACCGAGCAACACTCAACCATAATATTCTGATTAATATCTTGCAAAATATCAAAGAAGTGAGTCTAGAAAAAATA
>JAQYWP010001101.1 GCA_029379285.1 Rhizonema sp. PD38 | reverse complement strand
TTGCCAAGAGCAATGATTCCTGAAACATTCTCTGTTCCCCCACGTCTTCCGCGTTGTTGGCTTCCGCCAAGGATTAGAGGACGGAATCTCACTCCACGCCGTAGATACAAAGCTCCAATCCCTTTAGGTGCATGAATCTTATGCCCAGAAAGGGTCAACATGTCAATGGTGCTCGTCTTCATATTCAGAGGGATTTTCCCGACTGCTTGCACCGCATCGACATGGAACAGAGCGCCACACTCTTTAGATCTTAACCCAATTTGCTCAATTGGGAAAACTACACCGGTTTCATTATTGGCATACATAATCGTCACCAAAGCGGTGTTACCTGTGAGCGAAGCTTCCAGTTCATCGAGATCCAATTGTCCCTGACGGTTCACTGAAAGATAGGTAACGCTATAACCCTGCGATTCCAACTGCTTGCAGACATTTAACACTGCTGGGTGTTCCACTTGCGTGGTAACAATGTGTCGCTTGTCTGGCTGCGCCAATAGTGCGGAACGAATAGCGGCGTTATCTCCTTCAGTGCCACCACTGGTGAAGATAATTTCTGTTTCTTCAGTTTCGAGTAAAGCTGCAACTTTTTCCCGTGCTTGCTTAACGGCTTTACCGACTTGCCCACCAAAGGTATGCATACTCGAGGGGTTGCCGTAATAATCTGTCAAGTAGGGCAGCATCGCCTCTACAACTTCTGGGTCTACCTTAGTCGTGGCATTACTATCGAGATAAATGCAGTTCTTTAGCATTGCTTCCAAATTTAATGTAACATATGTGGCGACTAGCGATTAGTCGTTAACTTTTGACTCTTAACAACTAATAATTAACTTTATGCTTTTGTAACTGTTCGGAGTATTTCTGCGAGTAAGTGTGAAACCAACGATCCCAGTAATCTTCTTTTTTTGTTAACTTTGCTATTTGTTTATTGTAATTAGCAAACCAGCTTTCCCAGTAATCGCCATTTTCTTTTATACAACCATCGCAGGTGGGACAACCAGCCTTACATTGAGCTACGGTATAAATACCACCAACGCAGTTTGTACAAAGGTTTGGGTCAATCCAGCGAACACCATCAACTATTTTGATTGCACCTGTGGGACATGCAGATAGACACAGATCGCAGGAAATGCACTGACTGGTAATTTTGTATGCCATGATTGTTCTCTTTAGGTAATGGTTCTCGGTTAAGAGGAGTGGAGTTAGTGGTTAATAGAACAGTTAATTAACAACTAACAACCAACAACTAACTATCCTTACTCCATTGTTCGTAAAACTCTAAAGCCACCTTCTCAATTGCATCGTAAGCTTCAACAGTCTGTATTCCCTTTGCTTCCAATTTTTCCTTGGGAGAATCTCCCATCTTGGAAACCAAAACTGCTTTACAATCAGCGATCGCTTGGATGATGTTGTCTAGAGTGGCTTTCTCACCATATCCGCCTTGGCAGTAGTGGTCAATCTTGCGATGACCAACAAACTTAGCTTCATTGCCATCCACTTCATAGATCTGGAATTCTTTAGCATGACCGAAGTGCTGATTGACCAATCCGCTTCCCTTGGTTGCGACTGCAACTAGGATTTTCTCAGTTTTGACAGATTTCTTGGCAGCTTGTGCCTTTTCTTTAGCTGTTTTTAATTCTTGTTGAAACTTCTCAATGCCTGCGTGAACTTCTTGACGTTGTTCAAAGTTATATTCTGGAGTCATTTCCATGAATTTATCTTTGCTGAATTCCTGGCTACGGTCTTCACCCAGTAACCCCACTGCGTCAGCACGACATTGACGACAGTGACGCATCATTTTCATATTACCAGCGCAGTTGTCTTGCACTTCCTTCACTTCTTTCGGTGTCGGACCGCGCTGACCTGTCAAACCAAAGTGGGTGCCGTGTTCTGGTGCAGAAATCAGCGGCATAATATTGTGCAGGAATGCACCTTTTTCACGAATAACTTTGTTAACCTCTGCCAAATGCTGATCATTCACACCTGGAATCAACACTGAGTTGACTTTGCACAAGATATCGGCTTCTTTCAGGGCTTGTAATCCTTCCATCTGCTTTTCATGGAGAATTTTAACCCCTTCAATGCCTCTATAACGCTTGCGGTTGTAGTGAACCCAAGGATAAATCATGGCTCCGATTTCTGGGTCCACCATGTTAATTGTAATGGTGACGTGATCGATATTGAGTTGCTTGATGCGATCAACATATTCGGGAAGCATCAAACCGTTGGTTGACAAACAAAGTTTGATATCTGGTGCTTTATCTGCTACTAACTCAAAAGTGCGGAAAGTTTTTTCTGGATTTGCCAGTGGATCTCCAGGACCTGCAATTCCCAACACTGTCATTTGCGGAATCTTACCTGCAATCACCAAAGCTTTGTGCGCTGCCTCTTCTGGCGTCAGCAACTCGCTGACAACTCCCGGACGACTTTCGTTAGCGCAGTCGTATTTACGATTGCAGTAGTTGCATTGAATGTTACAGGCAGGAGCAACTGCAACGTGCATCCGGGCGTAATGGTGATGGGCGTCTTCACTATAGCAAGGATGCTGGGCAATGCGTTCCTTGAGTTTTTCGTCCATTTCTACGGTGGTGCTAGGGCATCCGCAACCACCAGTCGCTTTAGCTGTGGTTGGTTCCGTAACGGGAGAAGTAATGAGTCCTGTAGACGGTGATGTCATTGAATTTCGCTGCGGTCGATGGACTGGCTGCCACAGTGGGGAAGATGTGATTGCTCCTCTTTTTACCCAAGAAATTGAAGCCGCGTCTTGTACTCACATTACCTGCCAACTTTACCTCTAAGCTGTAATTTTGGACAGACAGTCACCCAATTTATCAAGGGCGTTCGAGTGTTTCAACGCTCTTAACAAGCGAGTTAGTGCGTACAGCCACGACTTCTGTTTACAGGGGCATGGTGCTATCTCATCCCTCCACTCACTGCAAAGCGCTTTTTTCACGAGCGCCTCAAGTGCTTGGCGATATAAGTTTTATAACAGTCGGTCCAAAATGCGGCAGGGAGTTTGACCAGAATAGAATTTATTAGATTTATTAAGTTTGTACTCACAATCTCAATCCCTCATTCGTTAGGGATTCAAAGATTTGAAAAAATTTTTTCCAGGTAGGGGCACTAGTATTTTTAGATCGGGGTACAAGTATTTACGAATGAGGGGACAAGTATTTGTGTACTCAAATTAAACCCTATAAATA
>JAQYWP010000168.1 GCA_029379285.1 Rhizonema sp. PD38 | reverse complement strand
TCCTTAACCCAACCTACGTAGATGAAGGGTTTTTAGCGCTAACTGAACCGTATTGTTTTATATCTGGTGCAATTGCGACTTTGGGATTAGAAAACAAAGCCTCAATTTCTTCTATTGAAACTTTATGTTTTTGACATTTCTGAATATTTCCATCATCCCAATCAAATCCAGATAGTTTTCCAGACACAATTTTAATATAATCTTTTGTATATACAAATGTCAATATAATATTTTTATACCAACAGCAATAATTACTGCATGAAAATCAACAGGCACAGTCGGGCTAAGGTTTTTGCACAGTCAGGGATACCAGCCAAAGTCGGCTTGACTCTTTTACCTTATTATTTTGATGTGTGTAGTTTATTAACTCAGTACATCTGAGGGATTTTGTCATGAGTTAATCTAAACTCCAGTAATTAGCATAGGCGTAGCCCGCCGTTCGCGGTAGCGTCTGGTGAAAGAGAAGGCATCGCCTGAAAATTTCCTGATTTTTGCTTGACGCATTTTTTGACTAGCCGCCTTATTGTCCGCACTGATTTTCCGAGTAAGGATGCAGCTTCTCTCTGCTTTTGCCCGTAGGTAATGCGATGATCGCACGGCTCCAGCAAATTTTGAATCACTTCTATAGTAATCCTATATGAGTTGTGAAAATGAAAGTCTTATAGCTTATGGTGAATCACGTTCCGCTCCGGGTTGAAGGGTTGACGGAACTGAAGATTCCCTATTATAAGGACATTTATTTGAATTTTTTGGTGGCGAGAGCGAGATCGAGTCTTTAATTTTGGAGAGATAAGTCGATCCAGTATCTCCTGGTTTTAGAGAAGGTTTGGCTGGAGTTGATGCCGCTATATGTGAAGTTTTGGTGTTTTTTGTGACTGATGTCGATGTAGCTGGAACTTGGCAAACCCTTAATTGTAAATGAGGATCTGAGTGTGAGTCATCAATGGGATCGATTGAGATCACTTGTAAAAGACTATACTGTGGGGCGATAGCTTCCCTAGTTAAGTCCATCGTCGTGCTTAATGATATTGCATTATTCGTTTTGATTAACGATCCTTTATTTAGTTTGTCAAATGATTCTGATGGGGATGCAGTCACGGTTGGAGAAAGAGAACCTTGAAACGGATTTGGTTGAATGAGTGTTGAGATCGTCTGCCATCGCTGTTGGATCAGTAAAGTTAGTAAACCTGCTCCCAAAGCTAGTACTAATGATATGACTATTTGTAATAAATTACTTTTAGAGAGTTCATCAGTACCTGGCTGCTGAGTCAGAGATGGCAGTCTTACGGTTTCTGCACTCGCAGCAACTCTAGCTTCAATTGCTGGCGTATCTGCGTCTTTCAGTCCTAGATTCCGTCGAAATTGCCTTAACCTTTGCCGAACATCATCACTATCAAGGGAATGTCCAGCCTCAACAGTTTTGATCAATTCCTGTTCATACTGCTGTAACTTTTGCTGATATTCTAATTGTTGACTGTGTTGTCGTCTCTGTTCTTCTTGTCGTCTCTCATATTCCGCTTGCTTTTGTGTCACTAGTGGCTGTTCAATTTGCGCGATTTCATCGTTAGTAAGTTGTAGAGATTGTTGCCACTGTTTCAATTCACTACGAGTTGCTTGACTAAGAGGAAAATTTCGCTCGATGATTTCTGAGAAGGCTTGCTGATAACGAACTAAATTCTGTTGGTGAACCTCATACTGTTGTAGCTGCTCTTTATGTTCCGTCTGTTTTTGAGTGAGAATAGGCTGTTCAATCTGCAATATTTCATCGTTAGTAAGTTGTAGAGATTCTTGCAGCTGCCTCAATTCATGACGCGTTGCCTCATTCAGGGGAAATTCTTGTTCAATGGCATCATAAAAAGCTTGCTGATAACGAACTAAATTCTGCTGGTACTCTTCTTCACTTTGAGCAATTTGAGATTCTTGGGCAGGTTCAGAAGTGATTGATCTCTTTCCTGTGGGCGAAGAAATAACAGGCTCAGAAGGAATAACAGGCTCAGAGTTTTCTCGTTGGCGTATGGCAATCCTTTCAATTGCATCAACTGCATCCCAATCACCACGGGATGCAGCCAAAACTCTCACCCATAGTTGTCTTGCTAATGATAAATTTCCCTTGTTTTCAGCTAGAGATGCCTCGTACTTTAATGGCTGTACATCCCTGAGTCTGGCAGCTTGCTCTCTTAAAATAAAATATATTTTGTATGGCGGTTCTGCTTGTAAGTAAGGATTTTGTGCTGGCTTTCCATAGCGAGTATTCAGAAGGGGAACTTGATGACGTAAATGTTGTTCTAGACGTTCTACCGTGGCACAATTAGCCTCTCCCTGTAATCGTAGTCCTTCTAACAATGTATGGGTAAATACTCCATGTTGTAGTTCATCAATTTCCCAAGACTGTTGATTAGCAGTGCAGGAATAGAAGGTGATGACTCCTTGATGCCTTTGTTCACCAATTCCCAATCCTGCCCGACTGCCTTCATCACGACAAGCATCTAAGAACAACACCACATTGTCGGCTCCACTACGGCGTAACCTTTGGGTAACATAATCCACAGAGAGCGCAGTATGTTCGACATCACCAGGATCACTATCCGAGAACATCAAATAATCTTGATCTCGATATCGATTGCCATGCCCTGCAAAAAAGAACCATAAATTATCTTCTGGCTTTAACAAAGATTGTTGAGTATTCTCAAACTGTGCCCGTAAGAATCGCCGCAGGTGACCAAAAGTAGGTTGAGTTGGAATTGGTGGATTGGCTACAATTGGCGGAGAATCTTCAGTAAAAAGGAAAACTTGATCAAAAGCTTCTTGTTTGAACCAAGTTTCCATTAAAAGAGCATCTTGTTTGGCATACTTTAGCGATCGCAGGTTCTCATAGTGATTAATTCCAATAACTATCGCCCAATTCCTACCCATATTCAAGTCCCAATTACTTTCGCTTAAATTTAAAAGTCATCGCGCCTTTGCCCCCGGCTTTACCACCTACCCCAAACAGACTGACTTTTCCTTCGCCATTAATTTCCACTGACAGCTCGACTTCCTGAAGTTGGATCTTGGAATTCGGTTCATCAGCTTCGTCCAGCATTTCCCTCATTGCTTGTAGAAACCCCTTCATTTCCTGCTTGAGTGTAGCGACTTCCACAGCTTTACGTCTGGTAATCACTATTTCGTTTTCTTTTTTGCTAACAATGATTTCTTCCGTCGTTTCTGCGCCGAGTCGTCCTCCTGTATCACCACTACCTCTTGCATCACTAACCGTGGATGTTTCATTAGTCGTCGTTGATGTTTCTGATGTTTCGTCGGTAATAATCCATATTGTTTTTGGGGTAGGAGTTTCTGTTGACATAAAATTAATTGTTTAAATTGTTCTCGATTTAATGGGATTTGACCAACGCTTTCAGTTTTTTCATCCGAGATTCAAGTTCCACAACCCTTGGTTCAGTGGTATATTTTCAACACATCCTACTCCCTTCCCGCTCCTAAGAATACCGATTAAAAACCGCCAAGACGCCAAGGACGCAGAGAAATCAGATAGGTAATCTTACACCGGGAAGGGAGTAAGAGGATGTGCCAAAGCCTCAACCACCACCTCAGCCTATCTGCTGGGTGTAATTATTGAGCTTTTCAGTGAATGTACGGAGGAATTCTGACGACAATTTGAGGTTTGGTCATCGCAGGCAACTCTTTTTTTAGTTTTAGACTAGAAACTGGATGACAGTGCATTACTATTATTTAGTATTATTACGTAACTTTGCAATAGAGAAGGACAAATCAGTTGATATGGAGTTAGCAGCAGCGTTGAAGACATGGGAGTTATGATTTGCAGGTGGTGTAGGCGAAATGGCGCTCGAATTGGGCGATCGCGATCAGCATTAACAACTACTACAATCTTCAGCCGCTCAATTACGCCAAATTAAATGCTCTTGCAATACAAGATTTAAACCCAGAGCAGCCTTGTAATACTTTTTTAGAAGCCTCGGAACGCATTCAACACACACACTTAAAATAACTTACAATAACCTTCCTAAGGGTTTATCGCTTTAGTCACATACAGAATACCCTCATCCCGCCCTGACGGGCACCCCTCTCCCAAACTTGGGAGAGAGGCTTTCTTGAGAGGGGGAGCGTGTATGAGGCACAACTGAGAAACGCTAGAAACTCAAGGACATTTAGGTGAAATGCTGCACTCGTAAGCGGGTTATTTTCGATAGTGAGCGCACCGAGCCTGTCGAAAATCTGACTTTTTACAGCATCTGGAAAAGTCACTTTGATAAGTTAGCGATCGCATAAATTCAGTTTTTCAAACGCTTATTTTCTCGAGACTATGAAGATGTTGCCCATGTAGATGAGAAGCAGATACGTTCAATTCATCTAACGAAAGTGTCGCACTCAACCGTAGTGTTGTAAATCTGCGATTATAGAATTTAATCGTATATTTAAATTTAGATCGTTCAATATATATTTATTCCAATGACTAATCCCCCAACCGAATACGATTCGCCGTGGAAAGACATTTTACAAACATATTTTGAAGAATTTATGCAATTCTTTTTCCCTAATGTACACCAGCAAATCGATTGGACAAAAAAGCCTGAATTTTTAGATAAAGAATTGCAGGAAGTCGTTTTAGACACAGAAATAGGAAGAAGATTTGCTGATAAATTGGTAAAGCTATACCGAACCAATGGTGAGGAGAATTGGATTCTTGTGCATATCGAGGTGCAAAGCCAGGAGGAAAGTAACTTCTCACAGAGAATGTATACGTATAATTACCGTATATTTGACCGTTACAATAAGTCGGTTGCATCGCTTGCGGTACTATAGGAATCCTGTTTGATTTCTGAACAGGATTTAAGGTAAATCCTTTATCAAACGGGCTTTTTAATCTCAGTATGTTTTCAAGAATCAAATCGGAGTCCTATAGGTGATGAAAGTAATAAGTGGCGACCGAATAAATTCGGCTATCAGTTATTTGGTTGTAGTGTTGATTTCCAATTTCCGATTGTTAAATTATTGGATTATCAACAACGACAATCTGAGCTTAAGGCAAGCCGCAACCCGTTTGCTACCGTAGTGATAGCGCATCTAGCAACACTTAATACCCGCAGCGATAGACTAGAGCGCAAGCGGCAAAAGGTTAATTTAGTGCGGAGATTGTACGAAAAAGAGTTTTCTGAGAAAGAGGTTCTTAATTTGTTGGCTTTCGTAGATTGGATGCTTACATTACCATTAAATTTAGAGCAAGAGTTTCGACGGGAAGTAGAACAACTGGAGGCAGAACAACGTATGAAATATGTGACTAGCTTTGAACGTAGTGGTATTGAAAAAGGTAGGCAGGAAGAAGCCTTATCGTTGATAACACGTCAACTCAATCGGCGTTTGAGTGGCGAAATTGAGCGATCGCTGATTGAGCGCCTTCAGAGATTGTCGGTTGAGGAATTGGAGGATTTGGTGAGGCATTGTTGGATTTTACCTCTGTTGCGGATTTGACTAGCTGGTTGGAAGGACATTTATAGAGAATAAGATTGCAATCTACTTCTGGTAAACAAAAAGTAAAATGAAACTTGTAGCAAAGTGCAAAGTTATGAGAGTACAGTTTATTCTTAGTGACTATGTTGAGCGATCGCTAGCACAGGCGGTTTATGACAAACTAGAGGATGGTACATTTGCGGCACTATGCATCAATTTATAATCTATATGCAACATCGGCTCACTATTCCTTCTAATAATGAGTATTGTGTACCACAGCTACGAGTGATGATTCCTTGAAGTTGAGATTACTTTACAACGGCAACTGACTTTAGAGGAAAGGAGTAGCCTTTAAGCAAACTTAGGATAATTTTTCTTCTAACGGACGAATAATTGGAGGAGTTGCTGGTTTTAGTTGGAAGATAGCGGAAAGTGCTTTTTCTAAAGTTTCTGCCATCACAATACGATTTTCATAGGCAACAATGACTCTAGCTAAGGTTGGCAAACTATTTTTTTCCGCTTCCAAGTACAATGGTTCGACGTAGAGAAGCGATCGCTCTATGGGAATCACCAAAAGATTTCCTTGAATAACCCGCGAACCTTGGCGATTCCATAGAGACATCTGCTGGGAAATGACGGGATCTTGATTGATCAATGCTTCAATTTGTTCGGTTCCGTAGACTAATTGCTGTTTGGGAAAATCGTACAGTAACAACTTACCGTATTCTTGCCCATCGGAACGCGCTGCCAACCAAGCAATTAAGTTTGGGCGTTGGGTTGGCGTAAAAGGCAGCAGCAAAACAAACTCTTCTGTCTGAGCAGTGGGCAACTTCATAATCAGGTAGTAAGGTTCGACTGAGCGCACATCCCTGCCATAAATTTCTGTGGGTATCTGCCACAAGTCTTCCCGGTTGTAAAATACTTGCGGATCTTTCATGTGATATGTCAGCAAGCGTTCGGATTGAATACGGAAAAAGTCTACTGGATACCGGATATGACTGCGGAGAGTCACTGGCATCGCGTCTAGGGGTTTGAATAAATTGGGGAAGATCGCTTTGAAAGTGGAGATAATTGGATCTTGGGGATCGGCAACGTAGAAATTAACTCTGCCATTGTAGGCATCAATGACGACTTTGACTGAGTTGCGAATGTAATTGAATTGGTTTTTTCCTGGATCGGAATAGGGATAGTGATCGCTAGTCGTATAAGCGTCGAGTATCCAGTAAAGATAAGTCTTTTCGCCTTTGAGGTTGTCTCCTCCCGCATCCGCAGCTACCAAATAGGGATCGCTGTCGTAGCGTAAAAAAGGAGCAACAGCCTGCACCCGTTCCCGAATATCTCGCCGAAAAAGCAACTTAGTGCGTGGTGTAAAATCTTGAGTTAGCAGCATCTGCCAATCTTTGAGATACTGAGCAAACAGCAAGCGCTGCCATAAAGCACCAATTGCCAGTCCACCACTTCCATCGTAAACTTTATAGACGTTATCGTTACCGCTGGGATAATCTAACTCTTGAGTTTTTGTCTCAGTCATGACATAGTTGTCAGTATTTTCACCATAATAAATACGCGGTTGACCAATGGGAATACTCGCCCGCACTGCTGGTGTCGATATCTGCAATGAAGCATCGTCACCCGTACCTTCCACTGCAATATCTTTAACGTAGTAATAAGGTAATCCACCCGGAGCAACAATATTTACTGGACTAAGGGTAAAGCCATAGCCGTGAGTATAAATCAGATGTTTATTTACCCAGGTTTTAGCAGCTTGGGGGAGGGTGCTATAGTTGAGTTCTCTTGCGGCAATAATCGTTTGTTGTTTTTTACTTTCCTTCTCCCCATCTGCTTTCAAGTTGTAGCGGTCTATATCAGCATCGGGAAATTTATAATAAGGTCGGATTTGTTGCAATTGGCGATTGGTTTCTAAGAGGGGATTTTTATCCCATATACGAATATTGCGAATTGTCAAGTCATTTTCTTGTAATTGTAAAGCATCAAGCTCACCTTGTGGAGCGAAGGTTTGCGCCTCGATCTGATTTAAGTTAAATGCTTGTCGCGTCAGGGCAATAGTACGCTCAATGTAGAGGCGTTCCCGAGTTAGCTCGTTTGGTTGTACAATAAAGCGTTGTAATGCCGTCGGCAAGATTTTCCCGGAAACCGCAGCTACTATCAAGAACAATCCGAGTACATAAATGAGATGGAGTGGGTAGGGAAGTGGTTGAAAGCTTGCTTTCATTGTAGACACAACAACCATTCTCCCAAGCAAGTAAACTGCGATCGCCACGGCTAAAAAACTCAGCCCAGTATAAATTGGCAACTGTACGTGAACAGCAGTATAGCTAGCGCCGTAATTCACAGCCAAAGTGGAATACAAAAGTTGATAGCGCAGCAACCAACAGTGCAAAGCGATCGCCAACATCAGTAAGCTTCCCAAACCGCTTAAGTGCAGTCGCTGCCCCAGAGAAAATTCCGGAAACCTTCCCTCACTGAGACTGTTTGCCGAACGCAGATAAATAAATCCCACGGCGACAAGGTTGTAGAGACACAGCCCGAGTAACCAAAAATCCAACAGTTCCCAAAATGGTAGGGAGAAGACATAAAAGCCAATATCCCGGTTGAAGAGTGGCTCAGTGTGTTGAAAACTGGTGGGATGGAAATACTGTAAAACTTGCTCCCAGTGTACCGACAGCAGAAAACCTAAAAGCAAACTTATCAGCAGTGCGATCGCCCTTAACCAAAACTGATAATTGATTATTATCACTAGACTCAATCCCAACAACAACCCCAACTGCACAATAGAAATGGAAAGCGGCTGTAACTGAAACGGCAGTTGTAAAGATACGCTCGGCAGTGTGATGTTCGCATACCAAAAGTTGAAAGCTGTCTGAGCATAATAAGTCGGTACCAATCCCGCCAGCAGACTTAATCCCAACAAGAGTGGTAGTAAAAAACGCAAGGAGAGCAGAGACGCTCCTTGGCGCGTCTGAGTGAATGACGATCCCGACAGAGGCGAGGTTGTCTGGATAGAATGCTGTAGGCGAGAAGCTATAGCTAAATTGCCCAATAAAAAACTAGCCGAGGTGAAGAAGGTGATCGCCCATAAACCCAGTTGCGTCTCCAAGCGCAATAGAAATTCCGGTAAATATCCAACTTCACTAAACCATAGAACTTCTGCTGCTAGATGCGAGACTAAATCAAACAACAACCACAACCCAACCAGCAGAACAATGAAGTTGTAAAATTTTTTGAAAGACTTATTAACCATAGCTGTATCAACGCATCGCTGAGATGGGAAGGACGTTTCTTTCTCAGACTTCAATTCATATATAGTACATAAGTCATAGTACAGAAGTCATAGAGACTTACTATTTTAGAGGCTAAAGGTCATACTACAAAATCTCCAAATTGTCTCATTAGATAGATTGAGATCCGAAACTGATAGTTCAAAATAAACACATTAACATTACTAATTCAACCAAGCTTTGAACGCTTAATAAAGCGATATTACAGAGCTTTTGACACTTCAACCTCAAAAAAATGACTATGAAAAGCTATCTGAAATCTCGACTTCTTAGGCATGTTGTTGCCTCTATAATATTAATGAGTTCGGTAACAGCATACAGTTCATTAGCTGCACAGAGTAAACATACAGAAAAAGTTGCTTACGGAGATAATGAGGGTCAGTTAAGCAATCAAGGTAAATCACGCACTTACTATCTTTACACCCCAAAGTCTTATAATCCACAGCATCCTACGCCTTTGGTTATAGCATTTCATGGTGATAATGGAAGTGGTCATTCAATGAGTGATGTTTCTCGCTTCAACGATTTGGCAGAGCAAAAGGGATTTATCGTTGTTTATCCAGATGGTATAAATCATACATGGAACACGGGTGGGAATTCTCAAACATCTGTGAATGATGTTTCCTTTGTCAGTGCATTAATTGATCGCATTCAACAAACTAGAAACATTGACAGCAAGAAAATCTATGCCACTGGTTTTTCGAGAGGGGCAATACTGGCTCAGACTCTGGCTTGTCAGATGCCCAATAAAATCGCTGCTTTCGCATCAGTTGCCGGATCGCTTCCAGTTCAACTCCAATCGAGTTGCCAACCTGCTACTCCTGTATCAATGCTAATGATCAATGGTACAAACGATCAAGAAGTTCATTATCAGGGGGATAACAAAAGTCAACCAGACGCTCTGGCTTCTATCCCAGAGACAGTGAACTTTTGGCGATCGCACGACCAATGTACATCACCTGCTCAAAACTCACAACTGCCTAATTCTAATTCCGGTGATTTATCTGTAAAAACTTCTCAATATTCTGGTTGCAGTCGCGGCTCAGAGGTTTTGGAAGCATCTGTCGTAGATGGTGGGCATTTCTGGCCTGGTGGTGCTTCTGATGATAAGAACTTAAAAGAGGTTAATACTCAACTTAATTTTAACGCAACTCAGACAATTTGGGACTTTTTCCAACGCCACACTCTGTCCTAAGTCGGTCAAAATAATTCAAAATTACCGATATAAAAAATTAAAGACCACACAAATGAATTTGGTGCGGCCCTACTTGCTGATAAAAAAGGTAAGCAGAATACAGCATCTCAATCTCTTGTGATGATGGCTCGTCAATTACACCCAATCCACCACATTACGAGCAGCCGCAGGAACACCTTCAAGAAAGTGATACCCCGTCAACCCTTCCAATGTCTTCACACTCACTGTAATGAACTGCAAACAGAAACGCTTCAAACTGCAAAGAAGTCAAAATTGAAACCACATTAACTGTAAATAAGACAATACGATTCAGTTAAGGCTGAAAGCGTTGAAGGCATTGGTAAAAAACAATTGTAAGATCGAACATCTGCCTGCGGGCTTCGCACTTTAACTTAAATGTTCGTTTCCGCAATTAATCCTTCCAACTCTTCCAATGCTTGCACTGTTCCCACCTGCCATGCCCTTTCTACTGTAGTGGGAATGATTTGAGTCAGTGGGATACTGGGAAAGTTGGGACTACTATTAGATTGAATGTACTGTCCATCCCTAAGCAAATAGATGTTCAGCTTAGCGCTATCGTAAACCCATAGTTCAGGAACGGCGATCGCTTGATAAGCATCAAGAGTCGTTTTGGATGTCACATCTATCTCTATTGCCAAGTCAGGGGGAGGATCGTTCGATTCGAGTCGCCGACGAGCGATCATGAGTTGGTAATTCTGGATGTAAAAGCAGGCATCTGGTTCTATACCTGCGATGTTTTCCTGCTTGAAGGTGGTAGAACCAAAAGCTTCGTAGCGTTTGCCTGTCTTCTTGAGCAAGATTTTGATAATATCTGAGATTAAGTCTTTTGGCTTCTCGTGTTCGGGTAAGGGAACCATGATTTCTAATTTCCCTTTGCTGTACGCGATTCGTGCTGAACGCTTTTCTCCCAGTTCTAGCAAAATAGACTCAAATTCTTCCCAACTTACATCCGGGATAGTCACTATACTACCAGGTGCTAGCTGCATTTGGCTAACGGGTTTAAAAACAAAGGATACAGCAGTCATTGCTCTTAAACTGTAAGGTCAGTCTTTTGAGGAAGTTATTACATTTATAGCGTTTTTTGAACTCTCATGTTCCATGCTTCATGGCAGTTTTTTGTGAAATTGGCTTTACCGTTAGCGTTTCTGGCAGTATTGGTTTATTCTTTTATGTTGTTCGCACGCGTCACGTTGCTCAATCCGATCTGATTGTGGCGTTGAGTAGGGGCGGGTTTAATCGATTCAATAATACAACCAAACACAACATCTGACAAAACCTGTAATAATTTCTGCATCGCTCCCCCGTGAACATATTTCCGGGGGAGCAATCGCTTTGCTGCTATATCGTCGCTTGACACAGGGGGGTAATTATTTCCCGCGCGTATCTTCCACTCAATTTTGTATCTTTTGATAGGTTTTTATTCCTTAATTGGTAGCTTGTGATGCTAAAGGTAACGGCTTAATCCGTATCATATATATAACTATTAGCTTGGATTATATATCTTTTTATAATAATATTTTTATCTCCAATGTATACACAAATACTAAACATATAAATCAAATAAAATAGGTTTTAAAACTATTTTCCGGAAAGAGAATAAGCGAACAGAATATAAATATTAAGAACTAAAAAAGGACGCATGACCACTGCGATTCATGTGTTCTAATAATCACTTATAAGTAAAAAAGATGAATATCATTATTCATTGGTTTAGCGCATTTGCTGTCTCTGCATCTACGTTTACTGCTGTTTCTTTAATGGCACGAGCAGAAGAAGTTACCACTAC
>JAQYWP010001100.1 GCA_029379285.1 Rhizonema sp. PD38 | reverse complement strand
TTTTTTACCTTCTTTCTCTGCGTCCTTGGCGTCTTGGCGGTTTATTTAATCGGTATTCTTCTGGCGGGAAGGGAGTAACTCATGGGTTAAGTAGGCTGTAATCATTATTGACATGAGCCCCATGCTAACAGAATTTACCCTCGCCAACTTCAAAAGTTACAGTACAAGTCGATTACCCCTTGGATCGCTGACAGTGCTAATAGGTGCAAACGCCGCAGGTAAAAGTAATGCTCTTGAAGGTCTGCGCTTTCTATCATGGCTGGCACAAGGACAAAAACTCTCCAGCATTCAATATGCCGTAAATAGTGCAGAGCGTGTTGTACGCGGTAGAGTAAATGATTTGTGCCATCGGGGACAATCAAGTTTTACCATCGGTTGCCGTTTGGACTCAACAGAGTGGAACCAACTCGATATAACCCTCAACGTGCGCGACGGAGAACTGCACATCAATGGTGAGCGAATCATTGGCTCGACTAGTCTTGTCCCATTATATGACCTAGATCAACCCTCTCAAGGAACACTTACAGATGTTGGTGTCACATATAACAACTTTACAGGGATAGAAAACAAACCACGAGTAACGTGCAGCGATCAAATGGCTATATTCGTGCAATTAGATAGCCGGGGTCGTTTTGATACAAAATACCCCGAATCTCAAAAGATTATTCCTGAGACTGTCCGCGAATATCAACGAGTCTTAAAGAACATCCTGTTTTTAGATCCTGTCCCCGCCAGAATGCGCGAATACAGCTTTAAATCTGATAAGCAATTACTTGAGGATGGTACAAATCTTTCTAGTGTTTTATTTCGCTTGTGGGAGAACCAAGCTGAAAATCAACAGGCAATTCTGAACTTTATCCAAAGTCTACCAGAACAGGCTATTGATGGGCTGGATTTCCTGATTGGTCCACGAGATGAAGTAATGGTGCGACTAGCGGAAACCTTTGGTAATAACCGTCGCTATTGTGAGGCAGCGTTATTATCCGATGGCACACTGCGGGTATTGGCTATAACTGCTGCTATGCTATCGGCACCGATTGGTAGTCTAGTCGTCATCGAGGAAATTGACAACGGCGTTCATCCCAACCGTGCCAAGCATCTACTCGCCAGCATCCGGGATATTGCTGAGCAGCGTAAGTTGCGGGTGCTGCTTTCCACCCATAACCCAGCCTTAATGGATGCCTTACCAGATGCTGCTCTGGGTGATGTCGTGTTTTGTTTCCGAGATCTAGAGTCTGGAGATAGCCGCCTTGTCAGGCTTGGGGATATGTACGAATTTCCAGGTCTGATATCGCAAGGACCACTCGGTCAACTGGTAACATCTGGGGTAGTGGATCGGTTCGTTAAGTCACCCCACACACCTGAAGATAGAAAACAGCAAGCTATGCAATGGCTGTCTCGTTTGCAGGAATACGACAATGAGTAGTATCTGCCTAATCGATACCAGTATATTCCTTGAACTACTCAACGTTCCCAATTATAATCAGCATAGAGCATCAGTTCTCGAAGATTTCCAGACCTATGCTCAAGCTGGCTGTACTTTTTTGTTGCCTATGGCGACGATACTTGAAACAGGCAACCACATTGCCCAGAACGGCGATGGCGTTTGGGCGAAGGAAAACCGCCATACGTTTTGTTAAAGAAGTGAAAGAAGCATTCACAGGCGTAGCCCCTTGGAGACCTACGACATTCCCGAACACAGCAGAGATATTGGAGTGGATTGACAAGTTCCCGGATCTAGCTGGCAAAAACAAAGCTCCTAATAAGCTTGAAGGAACCAGCTTTTGTGATCTCAGCATCATTCAGGAATTTCATAAGTCCTGTAATCTCTTCCAAATGAGTGAAGTGTTTATCTGGTCACTAGACAGCGATTTACAGAATTATCACCAAAGACCAAAATGATTTTATAAGCCTGTTTACAGTGATTAAAGCAGAAAGCCCAAAAAGTTGAGGCTATTCCGAATCCAAAATAGCCTCAACTGTCCTTTTCATTTACTGTTATAAAAACGTTGGGGCGGGAAACAGGCGTAAAATCAAATTTAGAAAAAGGGTTGTCTGTGGTCATGCTATCACCAACACTGGCTCCAGAAGATTTAGCTGAAACCACTACTTCAGAGCGAGCATAATCACTCAGCTTATCAAACTGAATAATCATATGCTGGTGTAGCGCGTAGACATCCGCCATTCGATTACCCATGCCAGAAGATATCTCATCAGGTATAAAAATATCAGCGTGCCAAGATACTTTAATCCCCTCTTTTTGGAAGTAAGTGTCTATCTCTGGGCGAATATAATCGGCAGTCCCACCACAAAATACTAGTTCTTCAATATCCTCATCCATTTTCGAGCGCAACCACCTCTCGATCGCACGCCAATACTCATCTCTGGCAAGTAATAGTGCCTTCGACATCAGCTCGCCATCGAGTTGAATCTCTTCGCGTTTGCGCTTGCGTGAGAGTTTTTGCAGCACTTGGGAGTCACAGCTTGCACCAGCTTCGACCATCACTTCGACAATATTGGGATTGTCAGGGCTTAGTCCCGATGCCTTGGAAACAAAATTATCCACCAGCCAAGACATACCGAAATTGCTTGTTATGCCTTTAGCGGGAGTGCCGCCCCTAACAATAAAGACACTGGCGTTGCGATAACCAAGCATCACATACATGGAAGTGGGCATATTGCCGCCTGCTAGAATACGCTTACGGTGCAAAAAAATGCCACTCCCTTCAGAAGCCACATCGTATCGAAGTATCTTTACCCGCATCTTACCTGCAGGTGTTTGAAAAGAACGACAGGCTTCCTTCAAACGAGTTGCAAGCTGCTCTTTATCTTGTACTTCCCCAGGTGGCAGCATAATGCTTAGGTAGGAAGCAACATCGTTCCCCAAATTTAATTTCTCCTTCGCCAACCAAATTGCACCACATACCTTAGGAACTGCCAACTCGTACTTGAGTTCCTTAAGCTGAGATATACCCCCAAATCTGTGACGCGCCAACTCTCCAAGCACGTAATATTCTCCGCCTATTCCTACCCAAGCACGAGAAGCGGGATTGCCTTCAGGATCTATTCCCTCAACTGAAGCTTTGGCTACATCCGCTACCTCTGAATCCAAGAGCAAGACAAAAGGCTCTCCTTCTGGATACTCCTGCACAATCGCCTTTGTCTTGCTAGCACCCATATCAATTGTGAGCGCAATCTTCTTT
>JAQYWP010001099.1 GCA_029379285.1 Rhizonema sp. PD38 | reverse complement strand
AAGTTCTCTATTTAAATAGCAGAATTTTCTCTAATTTTCTTTCAAAATGAGAATTCCTGACCGTTCTACAAGGACGAGGTTTTAAACCCATTCTTCTGATAACTGATAGCTTCGCTTTTACCCAATAGTTTTATCGAAATTCCTAATATCTAAGTCCACCTGAGCCGCAAGAAACTTACCTTCATCCAGTAGATATTCTAGAAAAGTGCGAGCGACAATGGACAGTTGTTTGGTGGCCGGGTAGACAATATACCAATGAAGTTGGAGGGGTAAGCCTTCAACATCTAGGATAGAGAGTGGACCTTTTGCTCCTTCAAGTGCCAAAACATACCTTGATAATATTGATACTCCTAAACCACCCACAATTGCGTGCTTAATAGCCTCATTACTACCTATTTCCATCTCCACTTTGAGAGTAGCTTTGTTTTGGACAAAGAAATTCTCCACTGCCATCCGAGTACCAGAACCAGATTCACGCATAATAAAAGGCTCTTCGGCAAGGCGCTGTAAAGGGATATTTTTCTCTTGAGCCAATGGATGGCTGTGTGGAGCGATCGCAACTAAGGGATTTTCTAGAAATGGACAGAGATTAATATCAAGATTGGACGGCAGTTGTCCAAGAATATAGAGATCGTCACGATTTTCCGTCAAGCGTTCCAGTAAGCGCTGGCGGTTGGTGACTTTGAGAAAGATTTTGATTCCTGGGTAAGATTGACGAAATTTTCCCAACAAACGCGGGACAAAATATTTAGCGGTTGTAGTCACTGCCAGTCGTAGATTTCCCTGCTTTAGTCCTTTGAAATCTGCCAAAGTCATTTCCAGTTGGGACAGTCTCTCGGTAATACCTTGGGACACAGTCAAAACTTCCTTACCCGCATCCGTCAAGTAGAGACGCTTACCAACCACCTCGAACAACGGCAAGCCAACTGCTTTTGTCAGCTGTTTTATCTGCTGAGAAACGGTAGGTTGAGTCAGAAACAATTCTTCCGCCGCACGAGTAAAGCTACCAGAGCGAGCGAGTGCTTCAAAAACTTCCAACTGATGAAGAGTTATGTGCTTCACTATCCATTCACCTTAGAGTCACAACTATAGAAGATTTCTATAAGAGTAATAAAAATTAATTGCTTTTCACTATATATATTTAAGTGTACTATCAGTTCAATGGCAAAACAGGCTATTAAAAAACTGCCATAAAAAAAGTTCTCAGCTACAACTGGGAGTTATTTACTAGTGAAGGACATTGACCAACTTTAGCTAAAATTGAGCTAGGGAAAAATTCGCAGTTGTTCTTGACAGTCTTAATCTACAGAAAATTTGAGAGGTTATCCGAATGAACCAGCTCTTCCTTCAGAGCATCTGGTTAGTACCTTGCTATGCCTTAATTGGTGCACTTGCCGCTTTACCTTGGTCACCGACAGTAATTCGTCGCACTGGACCAAGACCTGCGGGTTACGTAAACTTGTTAATGACTTGCTTGGCTTTCACTCATAGCTTGATAGCTCTTTTCCTAACTTGGCACGCACCGTCACAACAGAGGTCTTTTAGTTGGTTAAGTACGGCTGGCTTAAATCTCACTTTGGATTTGGACATTTCCTCGGTGAGTGTCGCCGCTATGGTCTTAGTCACAGGGTTGAATTTGCTAGCGCAGATTTACGCGGTAGGATACATGGAAATGGACTGGGGTTGGGCACGCTTCTACTCCTTGTTAGGACTATTTGAAGCCGGGATGTGTAGTCTAGCTTTATGTAACTCTTTGTTTTTCAGCTACCTAATTTTAGAAATCCTGACCTTGGGGACTTATTTACTCGTGGGTTTGTGGTTTTCTCAGCCTTTAGTTGTTACGGGGGCACGCGATGCATTTTTAACAAAGCGGGTGGGAGACTTACTGCTATTGATGGGGGTGCTTGCTTTGTGGCCCTTAGCCGGAACATGGAATTATTCCGAACTAGCCCAATGGGCACAAACAGCTAACTTAGATCCGAAAATAGCTACGGTGGTAGGTTTATTATTAATTGCTGGTCCAATGGGCAAGTGTGCCCAGTTCCCGCTACACCTATGGTTGGATGAAGCGATGGAAGGACCTATTCCCAGCACCATCTTGCGGAACTCGGTGGTCGTAGCAACTGGTGCTTGGGTACTTATTAAGCTTCAACCTGTTCTTAGCTTATCACCGATAGTTTCCACTGCAATGGTGGTTATTGGTGCAGTAACAGCAGTTGGTGCTTCCTTGATCGCGATCGCCCAAATTGACATCAAACGCTGCTTATCTTATTCCGTTAGTGCCTACATGGGTTTAGTGTTCATTGCTGTAGGAACGCAGCAAGACGAAGCTGCACTTTTATTAGTACTCACCCATGCTATAGCATCAGCACTATTAGTGATGAGTACAGGTGCAATTGTGTGGAACAGTATCACTCAAGACGTTACCCAGCTAGGCGGACTTTGGTCGCGTCGTCCAGTATCGGCATTAGCTTATATAGTTGGAACTCTAGGATTAATTGCTTTTCCACCGTTGGGCAGCTTTTGGGCATTACTGGAATTGGCTTCAAGACTGTGGGAAAAGCAACCGATGTTGGTGTCCGTCGTCATCGCAGTCAATACTTTGACAGCTTTCAGCTTAACCAGAGAGTTTAGTTCAATTTTTGGCGGTAAATCCAAGCAAATGAGCGAGCGATCGCCTGAAGTGAGTTGGCAAATGGCTCTACCCATGATTACTTTGCTCGGCTTTACTCTTCATTTACCGTTAGTGCTGCAAAGCTTATCACTGCTACCCAGTTGGGCAAACCTCAATAAAGATGTTGCACTTCTACTGATGTGGTCAAGTATTTTCGGTTGCAGTATCAGTGCCGTCATTTATCTTGGTGATTTTATTCCCAAACCTGTTCGCTTCCCCATAAAAGCTTTGCAAGACTCACTTGCCAATGACTTTTACACTCCCCAATTATATCGGCTGAGTATAGTTTTGAGTGTTGACTTTATCTCTAAACTTGCCGACACAATTGATCGCCTAGTCATTGATGGCATTGTTAACATGATTGGCTCGGCTTC
Source organism: Rhizonema sp. PD38 (assembly GCA_029379285.1). Classification (GTDB taxonomy): domain Bacteria; phylum Cyanobacteriota; class Cyanobacteriia; order Cyanobacteriales; family Nostocaceae; genus Rhizonema. Next base: position 158 of record JAQYWP010001099.1, on the reverse strand, counting down.
CATTGGTAGTGGAGAGAGTCTTAAGTATAGTAACTCCGGACAAACTCAGTTTTATGCACTCACTGTGCTACTTGGAATAAGTCTTTTAGGAATAACTATCACCTGGCAATATTGGGGAGAACAGTTTTTAAATTTGGTGTTTTAACTTTGTTTATTAC
>JAQYWP010000167.1 GCA_029379285.1 Rhizonema sp. PD38 | reverse complement strand
GTTTGCAATCATTTAAGGAATTATTAAGAAAATAGTCACGTACTTGGCTCGAATTAAAAATTAATGATCTTAAGAATGTTAATAAAACGTAATGCATCCAAAAACTATTACTTTTCCGGCACTTTTTCAAAATGAAATCCGCCCTCTTGGAAACCACCGCAATGATCGCCGCTCCCTTTAACTACCTTCACCAAAACTGGTTCTGCATTATTACGTTCACCATCAATGAACTTGAGTTCACTCCCTGAAGTTTTATCAGGTGAAAGCATAATGGACTTAAGTTCTTTAAGTACAGTTGACCGAGAGGGTTTCTCTGACTGTAACATAGCTTTGATAAAAGCCTGAGTCGCATCATAACTAGCAGCAGTTTCCCAGCTAACTCCCCCACCCCATCTCGTGCAAGCTAGATCCGCAAATGTTTTTGAACTTGATTCTTTCGCAAACCAGGGAACCGCTACAACTAAGCCTTCAATAGCCTTTTTGCCTCGTCTCAAAGTCTCTGAGCCATACAAAGTATCTCCTCCAAGCAACTTTAAATTTTCTTTCATCCTTTGCTCTTCACTAGCAATATTAGTTACGGTAGAAATAAGTCCAAATTTCGGTAAAAAGAGATCTGCATCGATCTTATCTTTCTTATTTTCAATCACTTCATTGGGTGGATTCACATCTTGCTCTTTCTCTATGAAATTTTTAACTTTTACAGATCCGCCTTTAGATTTCAAAGATTTTTCAAACGCTTGCTTGAAACTATCACTATAAGTGTCACCTTGTTGATAGTAAATAACAACTCGCTTGAGCCCTTGATTTATGGCATAGTTTGCTAGTTTTTTTGCAGTTACTTCATCAGAAGGAATTGTTCTAAAAAAAACTTTAAAATTGTCCATATTTAATTCAGTACTGGTACTAGAGGAAGAGATCATTGCTAAACCTGCATTTTGATACTCAGGAAGTGCTTTTTTACTAGCAGCGCTACTAGCATGTCCAATTACTCCTAAAACTTTTTCGTCTTTAATAAGTTCCTGGGCAACTTTTTGAGCTTGGTCTGGGTCATCATTATCATTGACAATAACAATATTTAGTAATCGCTCTTTGAGTGTAACTTTTTCATTATATTTAGACTGTGCTAGTGCGACTCCTCTCAATATTTCTTTAGAAAGTTTTTTTGTAGCATTTATAGGGACAACAACAGCTAAACTTAAATAATTACCCTGTTCATGTGCTCGTGCATTATTATAGTAAATTTCCGCTTCAATATCATCATTGTAAATCTCTTTTGCTCTCGTAAATTGACTAGTTGCTTGTGGATAATCGCTTTTTTCAAAATATTCAATGCCTTTTTTGAGAAAGTAGTTTTGATCATCGCCTAAAAAGAAATCACGCTCTCCTTGACTAAATAATTCTGGATCTAAGACATATGGCAAAAATAATGATTGTACTTTTTCTTTTAATTGAAATCCTGTCACCCCAATTCCAATCAATAGGATTGCAGCTATTCCGCTGATAATGCACCGAGAATTATGAAGAGTTCGTATTTCTAATTCTTGACTAGCGTTGAGATATTGATAATCTTCAATTGTCAAAATTTTATCAGCAATCCATTCCATTGCTATTCGTAATTTTTGCCCCCGTAATAAACTAGATTTATCTTTACCTTTAGAATCCAGCCATCTTCGAAACTCCTCTTCATAGGGAACTTTTTTATGGAGAACTGGGGTTAACTCTTCGTTTGGTAGTTGAATCTCTACACAGCCAGACTTAAAAGCATCCTCAATTGAGCCATTTAGCGCCAGTTTTTTGTAAAAACCACCAGAAAAGGCGATCGCTGCTTGATCGGCGATTGCTTGCTTCATGCCAATGACAAAAGGGATATGCTTAACAATAGCCTTTGCCGGAATGTCTGAATAACAAGCATTCAAAACCACACAATTAACTTGAACTTTATTTGCTACTACTGATTCAAACACATCCGCTAAAGCCTCAGGCTTTACGGGTTGCATTGTACCTGACTCATCTACAAAGCAAAGCTCACCAGTGCTTATGCCATGCCCGGAAAAATGAACAATATGAGGCTTAACATTTAGTATTGCTTGTTTAATATCTCTAAAACGCACAGAGAATCTGTACTCTGGCTGAAATCTTTTTCGTAAGTTAGGTTGTCCCAGCGTTTCTTGCATAACTCGTAACTCCTCTTGTAAACGCAGCCTAGTAGCAGTATCAGTAGGATCAGCTGTTAAAAACAGAATTCTCATCATCCAGAATCAATCCATCAGTTAAATTACTTACTAGATAGCATCATTTCTAACTAAAACTAATTGTTATTTATGAATTTTGTTAGTGTGCCAACAGTGTGATTACGGGAATTTAATTAAGAAGAATTCTTTAATTGTAAAATTCTTATGAAGAAATATAAGTGTACTTCAATTCGAGCAAAGACCTTTCCGGACACTCAATAAATCATTCCTGCATTTAGCAATACTTAAAATCCCATGGCTCACCTGCAAAGAATAGCGATCGCCTCTACTCAGTTCCAACAACAGCAAATTTTACTCACCCAAGATCAACAACATTACTTAGGGCGAGTGTTACGGTTGCGCGAAGGCGATCGCTTTATTGCAATGGATGGTCAGGGAAAATGGTGGTTGGCACAGCTAGAAGGAAATCTTGCAAAGGTAGTAGAAGCACTCTCAGTCCGAACTGAGTTACCTGTATCTATTACGCTGATGGTAGCATTGCCAAAAGGGAACGGCTTTGATGAAGTAGTGCGGTGTATTACAGAATTGGGAGTTGCTACCATCACTCCGATTATCAGTGAACGTACTTTACTCAACCCCAGTCCGCAAAAACTCGAACGCTGGCGGCGTATCGCTCAAGAAGCAGCAGAGCAATCAGAACGCTCTTTTATCCCAACAATTTTAGAACCAGTTTCCTTTTCGTCAATAGTCAATAATCAGGCATCATTTGTCACAAATCAATACATATGTGATGCTCGAGGTAATTATCCTCACTTGCAAGATTGCGTATATCATCAAGGACAAATAACAAATGATACACAAATCACAATTGCCATCGGTCCTGAGGGAGGATGGACGGAAATAGAAATTGAGAGTGCGATCGCAGCTCAATTCCAACCAGTTTCCCTTGGTCGTCGCATCCTCAGAGCCGTCACAGCCCCTATTGTTGCCTTATCGATTGTGGCAGCGCAATTAGAATCAACAAATAAAGTGAATTAGTAAACGACTCACATCCATAGGAGCGGGCGATATCAACAGAGATTCATGCGATCGCTACAAAATTTCAACCAGTTTCTCTTAGTCCTAAGATTCACAAAAGCCGCCAAAGCCTCCATTATCGCCTTGTCTATTGTGGGAGTTGAATTAGAATTGGTGGATATTAAGTTACGCGTGAGGAAATTATGAGTAGGGGCAGGTTTAACTAGATAATATACCTGTCCAAAATGAAAATTAATCGGTAAAACCTGCCCCTACTAGATAATATACCTGTCCAAAATGAAAATTAATCATTAAAACCTGCTCCTACTCCTCATTTAAAAATATGCTTGAGCAAATTGCCGCCGCTTTTGAGAAAAGAGATTATCACACTGCTGCTAAATTACTCAAACACCTCCGAAAAGAGTCACCGGAAAATGCTTGGGGGCAATTTTATCTAGGCCGACTGTATGAAGTTTCCGGAAAGCGCCAAGAAGCACAAAAAATATATCAGCAACTGTTGCGTAGTACGCCGAATGTGAAAATCTTAAATCAAACTCGTCAGGGTTTGCTGCGGCTGCAAGAAATTGAACTTGAAGAACGAAAACAAGCAATCGTCCAAGCGACATCTAATGTCAGTGATACTGAATTTGGTGTATTAGTCTTAGAAACTATCAGCAATGAACTGAAAACCCAAGCAGCGCAAAAATTTGCCCAGATTATGCAGCTAGAACCTTACAGCGCACGCTTAGTTTTACCAAGTCGCGGTTGGCGCGTGTATCGTAGCGGGGCAATTGGAGAATTAAAATTTTATGGTCAGCAGCTACAAAAAGCTGCAATTCCCTGCTTTTGGACAACGTTAGCTGAAATTCAGAAAATTCAAGTTTTTCAAGTCAACTATTTCCCAAAATCTACAAAAACTACTGTTGTTTGCCGCAATCAAGCAAATCAACTCGGTTCCCTCAGCTTTGATTGGTCTGAAGTAAAAGCGCGTGTGCTGGGATTGTTGCCTATCTTTGAGGAAATTGCAGATCGGGATGCCCGAGGTAAATGGGAAAGCAAAACCCAAACCCAAGACTACTTCCATTTTTGCGATTTACACTTACCTAACAGACATTGTATTCTGCGACTTTATGACAACGGCTACGACTTTCAGCAAGGCATAGAAATTACTCCTCAAGCAAACTTGAATACAATCAGAAGTAATTGGAATAGTTTACTTGATTGGCTTAATCAACAAATGCATGTGAGCGCTCCTTCAGATCAGGTTTGGTCAGACTTTACTCCATTTGCAGAAACTGTACTGGATCAAACGGAAATCTTGAATCAAATTCAATCTCACATTCACCTGTTTCGGAGAGAACAAACCAATTGGGATCCAGCATTTCATTTATATAGTGGACTGATTTTTATAAAAAACTTCAGTTAGCAATCATAAACATAACAGTCCTAAACTTTTGTAATAAATCTTTAAATATTAGGCGAATAATTCTGCACCGAATTACTAAAAATATTTCTGAAGCGCGATTGCTGGGAAACGTTAAGTCTTCAGGTAGAGGTAGTTCAGCATAGCTAACGAATCCCCTTTGCCTTCTTAACTTGACTTCTCAAGATAGAAATAGTTATGTATAATAGTGAGCATTAAAAAATCGGGCTGTATAAATATACTCCCAACATGCGTGTAAGATTACCTGTTTTCTTTCCGACTTACAAGAACCTCCTTGGCTCAGAAGCGGTTAATTAAATTTAGATATTCAATTTCTAGCGGTTCGGGAGTAAGCCGCTAATGAAATCCAGACAAAGTACAACGACACAATACTCTACGATTAATAATCAAGCGAGATACACCTACTAATAACCAATTAAAAGCCTTCACATCCGATTTGAGATTGCTATGGTATAAAAATCCTGACATAAACAAAGAAAGAGGATTAAACCAATGGCAGCAGAATTTAAACACATTATGTTGATGGTTAAGGATGTTCCTACAGCAGTAAAATTTTACAGCGAGGGATTGGGACTTCCAGTAAAAATTGCTACTCCAGGTTGGGGCGAAGTAGATGCTAATGGTACAACAATTGCCTTTCACGCGGCTGAGTCGGATGCTGATGTTGGTTCCTCACCAATTTTAAGCTTTCATGTCGATGACATTCACGCAGTCATAGCTACGTTGGAAAGCATCGGCGCGAAACTCGAAGGACGAATCCGCGAACCTTCTTTTGGTAAAGTCGCAGCTATGCGTACTCCAGATGGACATCTACTTAGCCTCTTACAACCTGTCGCAGTTAGTGCCGCTTAATAGAATTAGCGATCGCTTCCAATAAACAACATAGAGACGTTACAGCTAACGTCTCTACATTAATTTATAAGCATTGTATTTGTTGGGATTCAGCCATTAGTCCGAAGCACTGTGTATCACTTTTCAGATGGGATGATTCATCAACTATGTTCGGATAACTCCGTTCATAGTTGATAGAGCAGGACTGATAGCTGAATGCTCATTGCTACGAAAATTAGCCAGGAGTTTTCACCTGACGCGCCATATCTAGGAAAGAACTCATATTCGCACCAGGACGCCGACGACCGTTGGTATTAGTGGGGGCGAGATGTTTGGGTGCGAAGGTAGTGTCTTTTACGGGTTCTTGGAGGACTTTGGCTGCTGATTTACCTGTTTCGGCTGGTTGAGCTTTAACGCCTTCAGCAGTCTGCACGAGTTCAATGTCAACTTGAGGCTCAGCCTTAGCTGAAGATGTTTTTTTGCCATTGCTTGCCGCTGGTACCTTTGAGGCAACTTTCTCTGCAGCTTTCTGAGTGTTGGATGCTGCTGTTTTCGCTACTTTTTTGGTGTTAGATGTTGCTGTTTCCGCTACTTTTTGAGTATTTGTTGCTACGGTTCCCGCTGCTTTCTGCGTGTCTGATGTTACTGTTTCCACAGCTTTCTTTGCATCTGATGCAGCTGTTTCCACAGCTTTCTTCGCGTCTGATGCAGCTGTTTCCACAGCTTGCTTCGCGTCTGATACTGCTTGTTTAGCTTGCTCTAAAGGGATTGCATCGGCAGCTTCGTCAAGTACCATGTAGTAGCCTTCTTTTGTACTACGGAAAAGCCCACTAAAAAAATTCACAATCCCGGAAATTAAGTTTTTGATAAAATCGATCATGACAACAGCTCCTGCCTTTTATATCTGGTATGTAACCGCAATCCTTAAAAAAGTTACGGAATATTGTTACATTTTATCAAAGTAGAATTGACTTACCTTTCTGAACGCATTACCTAATTTTAGGTAACAGTCTTTCTAGGTTCTTGTTTCACTAATAACATTGTTTTAACGTTACAGGACAAGTGCTTTAGCTTATTTTTCTCAACTATTTACAGCCTGTATCCTGTCAGAATTAATTATGGGATTTTACTGTCACCAAGAGCAAGATTTTGACTAAATGCTTTACAAAAGTTAACACTTGTTTAAAAAAAATATATATTTGAGTGAAAAAAATGAAGTGACTCAAACCAGTAAAAAGACTGTCATACCTTGTTTAAAAGTGGTGATGATCGTTGGCTAAGTTTTGTATAGACTTAGTTAAGCTTAGTTTGATAAATGAACCATATGATTCAGCAGCTCAATCCTGTGTTACTAGTGCATGGGATTTTTGATACAGGTAAGGTTTTCCATAAAATGGTTCCTTATCTGAAGCAGAAAGGCTGGACTGTGTATGACCTTGATTTATTGCCCAATGATGGTTATGTGGGTCTTGACAATTTGGCACAGCAAGTTGCTAATTATGTTGATGCCAACTTTGCACCAGAACAACCCCTGAATCTAATCGGCTTCAGTATGGGGGGAATTGTCACCCGTTACTATGTTCAGCGATTGGGAGGAATTAACCGAGTACAGCAGTTTATCACCCTTTCCGCACCAAATAATGGCACTTGGATTGCTTACTGTCGCCAAGGTGTTGGTTGTATTCAGATGCGTCCGGACAGTGCTTTGTTAAAAGAATTGAATCGTGATGCCGCCATGTTGGAACAGATAAGTTTTACCTCTATCTGGACTCCTTACGATTTGATGATTGTCCCTGCAAATAGTTCACAAATGCCTGTGGGAAAAAATGTGGTAGTGCGAGTTTTAACTCATGCTGGAATGCTCACAGACTCAAGAAGTTTAGCGGCAGTGGCGTCCGCACTCGAAACTCCAGCTAAAAGCGATCGCCAATTTGTGCATACTCGTAACTCCCAAAAATCGACTCAGGATGACGGTAATACTTAAACTCCATTAAGTTATAAAAAGGGTCTTCTAAAAAGAAAGTACTATGTTCCAAAGGAGAACCCACAAAGCGGTACTTAGCTTCTTCCCGAAAAAGCAGGTGCCGACGTTGTGCCCTTACCAGCAATTCCCCCCAATCATGTTCTGAAGTAAAGATTAGCCCAAAGTGTCTGGGATAAATCCCGCGTTGAGATATCAGTGGTTCTTTGGTAGTATGAGCAACGAGTTGATGACCGTAAAGATTAAGAATTAAGGCGTGAGGATTTTCTCGACCAGGAATGCAGCCTAAACCATCAACATAATATGCTTTTGTCTGGGCAATGTCCGTCACAGGAAAGGCAAGATGGAACAAAGTTTGGTTCATAGATGAGTAATGAGTAATGAGTAATGAGTTATGAGTTATGAGTACAGTTCAGGAGTTAGGAGAATGAAGTGAGATAGGATATGAGTTGAAAATTTAGAATGTTTCTTTCTTTACTTTCTTCTGACTCAGCACTCATAACTCTCTATACGTTTAACTGCTGCCGTTGATACAATGACCAGTACAAACCCTTTTGTTGTAAAAGCGCAGAGTGAGTTCCGCGTTCGGCAATCACACCCTTTTCTAAAACCAAAATCAAATCAGCTCGTTTTAGGGGGGCAAAACGGTGGGCAATCAGGAAGACGGTGCGGTTAGTTGAGATTTTTTGCAGGTTTTGCAGCACCTGCTGTTCAGTTTCACTATCTAGTGCGCTGGTAGCTTCATCTAAAACTAAAATTGGCGCTTGCGAAAGAAACAACCGCGCTAAGGCAATCCGTTGCCGTTGTCCACCAGATAAAGCTGTTCCGCGTTCTCCCACATTTGTTTCGTAGCCATTAGGTAATTCACTAATAAAGTCGTGAGCAACAGCACATCTGGCAGCTTCTACGACTTGTTGTGAGGTAATGTCAGGATCGCCGAGAGTAATATTTTCCAAAATAGTACCATTGAACAAGAAATCTTCTTGAAGAACTACGGCAATTTGTTGGCGCAGTGAGGCTAAATCGGCGCTTTTAATATCAAAACCATCAATGAGAATGCGTCCTGATTCAATTTGGTAAAGACGTTGCAACAGCTTAGAAAGGGTACTTTTCCCAGAGCCAGAGCGTCCGACAATGCCAACAAACTGTCCTGGTTGTGAGGTGAAAGAAATTCCTCGCAGAATCGGTTCGGTGTTGGCGCGGTAGCGGAAGAAGACTTGCTCAAAGATGACTTGACCTTTTAAGGATGGTAACACTAAACCAGTTCCCGGTTCAGCCTCTGGTGAAACGTTCAGAATATCGCCAATCCTGTCTACGGAAAGCAGGACTTGTTGCAGATTTTGCCACAACTGTACTAGGCGTAAAAGAGGTCCTGTGACTCTAGCAGAAAGCATTTGAAAGGCGACTAACTGACCGATGGTAAGCTTATGCTCAATTGTTAACTTAGCTCCAAACCAAAGAATGAGCAAGGTAGAAAAATTAGTGAGGAAGTCACCGATATTGCTGCTGATGTTGGAGGTGGTAGAAGCTTTAAAACCTGTGCGGATGAATCGGGCAAACAAACCTTCCCACCGATCGCGTGCTACTGGTTCTGCTGCATGGGCTTTTACCGAGTGAATTCCTGTTACCGTCTCTACCAGAAACGATTGACTATCAGCGCTGCGGTTAAAAGTTTCGTTCAGCCAGTTGCGGAGAATTGGTGTTGCGGTGAGTGTCAAAATTGCAAACAAGGGCAGTACTGCCAAAGCCACTCCAGTCAGTGGAACATTGTAGTAAAACATTAGTACTAAGTACACCACAGCGAAAATGCTGTCTAGTACCACAGTTAATGCCGTACCGGTGAGAAACTGCCTAATTTGTTCTAGTTCTTGGACTCGTGCGACTGTATCTCCTACCCTTCTTGACTCAAAATAAGCTAAAGGTAACCGCATCAGGTGGCGAAACAACTGTGCTGATAAACTTAGATCCAAGCGACGGGCAGTGTGGGTAAAGATAAATAGCCGCATGATGCCGAGTACTGCCTCGAATATTGCCACCAGCAGGAGTGCCAGCGCCATCACATCGAGAGTTGGCAGACTCTCCTGCACCATCACTTTATCAATGACAACTTGTGTAATTAGCGGTGTTGCTAACCCTAAAAGCTGCAAAGTAAAAGATGCTATTAGTACTTCTATGAGTAATTTCCGGTACTGCCAAACTGCTGGAGTGAACCAACTTAGATTGAATTTTTCTTGCTTATGAATTGCTTCTACTTGCCACAGCAACCCATTCCACGATGCCTCGACATCGGACTGCGGTAAGTTTTCACATGAACTATCAGGATGTAAGGGATTCGCAATAATTAGGCGATCGCCCTTAACTCCATATGCGACTACCCAAGTCTCGTTTCCCTCGGTTTGACGCCACTGCAACAAAGCCGGGAAAGATAAGGAACGTAAATCACTCCAACCAACCTGCAGACGCCGCAGCGCAAACCCTAACTTTTCTGCTGCTTCAGTGAGATGTTTCGGACGCTCTCCTCGGAGTTGGCGTTGTACCCATTCCAATTGTACGGGATTTTCCAACTGTTGAGCCACCATCGTTAAACATGCTGCCGCCGTGTTCCAGCTAGAGACAAAGGGGTAAGCCGACTGGATGGGATGTTCTGGAGGAGTGGGAGAGACAGGGAGTGGGGGAGTAGGGGAAGTTTTTATCTGTGTCTCTTCCTCCAATAAGCCACCAAGCCAAAATTCCTCAATCTGTGGTGTAGACAGTTCTGCCCACAATACTGTGTGCCAGCGCACAATGACGACTTCTTTAATAGCTGCTACTGCTTTGCAATCGTATGGATACTTTTTTAAATTACCAAACCAATCACCCTCTTCTAGGGTTGCTAACGGCTTACTCTCGCCTTCAGCTCGCAAGCGTACTTTACCAGAAACAATAAAAAACTGGTAACCTATTGCTGCGTCAAGTGACCAGATTTTTTCTCCTAATTTTCGGTGTAAAATTTCTGCATGCTCTCGCAATTTGCTTTGTTGTTCAGCAGTAAACCAGCATAGTGGCTGTTCGTTCCAAGGTAGAGAAGCGATCACCCTTGTTGGAAATTCCTCATTCAGAAGTTCTAGTTCGCTTGCAGTTTTACTGTCAGCTTTTGAATTTTCTCTGCTAGCCATTTCTCAAACAACTCATTTTGTAGTGCTTGCTTTAATTGAGTATCTTCTAACGAGGCTGATATAAATTGTTCTACACGAAACAATCCATAGCATTCCTCAAGTTGTATTGGTCCTACCAAATCTCCTGGATGAACTATGTCAATAGCTGCCCTAAGTTTATCTGGCATTGTTCCTCGGCTTACTGGTCCCATCATACCGTTAACAATTCGGTCGTCTGTTATTGAGTACTCTCTTGCGAGTTGCTCAAAGCTGCTGCCCTCTTCTATTTGTGCTTGTAGTTCTTCAGCTAATTCGCGATTTTTTACAATAATCCGAGAGATAACTACCCGATCTAAGTAAATTTTTCGCTCAATGAAATATTCTTGCAGTTTTGATTCCGCGATCGCCTCTTTAAGTTTTTCTAATTTAAATCCTAAAGTCACTGTTGAATGGAATGTCGTATAATCTGTACCATTATCCCTGAGCCACTCCTGAAAACGTTGTGGGTCTGTGATTTGATTTTTTATCCGAAAATCAATAATTGACTGTTCGCTGATAGCCGGACTAATAACAATATCTTCTCGTCTTTGTAATTCTTGCTCAATTACGTACTGACGGATAATTTCTCCAATAAACTGTCCCAATTTTCCGGATGCTTGCAGATATTTTACTGCCTGCTTAATAGAAATTGGCTGCTCATCAACTGTCAACAATGATAGTGAGTCCATGAATTAAAACTAAAAAATATACATAAAGCAGTAAGCATTCAGTCTGTATTTTTGATCTATAGTGCTATCACGAATTAGCCGAGTTGAGTTTTAGACAATGCCCGTTAATAACTGACGATTCACAGCACGGGCTGACAATGTTAGTTCAGCAATATTTCTATTTTTCCATAATATTTTTTTCAGGGTTGTATCCTTAAGGGCATTTATACTTGTTAATTAATTTATTCATTTTTACTCTCAGACTACTATTGTAATAGTAAGCGTTCCTTACTCATATCCGCAACCAGATCACAGAAAAAATACCTACAAACACCTGTCGAAATTAGGCAAATTCTTAAGCAATTGTACTAGTCCACAACCAAGCAAATAACATTGCTGTAGTCGCGCCTATCAACGTATTTAAAATATTAACCAATTCATTAGTTAACCAATTAAAGCGAGTTTGCAAGGTTGCTCCAATCACACTTTCTAAATTGGTAGCAATAAACGCAGCCATCACACACCAAATGACACCCCT
>JAQYWP010001098.1 GCA_029379285.1 Rhizonema sp. PD38 | reverse complement strand
GATTAAAAACGTTCTGCTTTAAACCACGATTCATCCACCAGTCGCACAGGAGTCAGAATGACTCCTGGCTCCTGACTCCTGACTCCTGAATTCTTTTTTGGTAAGTTCAATCAGTGTATCAAACTCAAAGTTATCGACCAAATGTTTGAGCGCTTGTACTGTCGCCGAGTTTTGATCGGGAATTTTTTGGATCAGTTCCATCAAATATTGATCCCGTCCTACAGTAGCAGCAGAGTGAAATTCACTCTGCCATTCGCTAGACATGCTACCCAGATCAGACGATTGTAAATTAGCCGTGGGCGAATGCGCTTGTGGTTGATTTGGAGTTTCCTCATAAACGTATACCACACCAATATGTTTTGCCATCGTGTCGAAAATTTCGTAGTCTCGAAACGGCTTTCGCATAAAATCATCGCAACCGACTGCCAAAATTGCGGCGCGTTCTTCTTCTAAAGTGCTAGCAGTCAAAGCGATAATTTTTGGGCTATTACTGTTAACTTGGGTTTTGATGTATCGTGTTGCTTCAATGCCATTCAGCACTGGCATTCGCATATCCATCCAAATCAAGTGGGGTTGCCATTGTTGCCAAATGTTGATTGCTTCTTGACCATTTTCTGCTTCCTTGACTTCAAATCCCAAGGGACTGAGCAACTTCACTAGAATCTGGCGATTGATATCTTTATCATCCACAACTAAGATGCGGTAACGGAGTTGATTGGATTCCAAACCAATAATCTGTTGCTTGAACTGCACAGTTTCTTCCTCAGCCGCCTCAACAGCTGTCACTTGAATCTTGAATTTAACAAGCGTGCCATATCCTACTTGAGAACTGACATTCATTTCACCACCCATAAGCTGCACAAATTTGCGGCTGATGGATAATCCTAACCCTGTTCCTTCCTGGGCGTTTTTGCCTGTTTGGGTTTGAGCAAAGGCTTCAAACAACTTATCGAGTTCATCAGCAGCAATGCCCGCGCCAGAGTCTTCTACTTCAAAATATAGGGTGTGGGTGGACGATGCCTCAGAGGAAGCTATGGCCTTTACTCTCAGCGATATACCACCCTCATCAGTAAATTTAATTGCATTACTAATCAGGTTAATTAACACTTGGCGCAGTTTCAGTTCATCAGTTTGCACATAGCGCGGCACATCTGGTAAATCTTCAAACAACAGTTGTAATCTTTTATCTTCGGCTTTGAGGCTAAACATATCTTCTAAATCACTGAACAAGCGATAGAAATCAAAACACTTGAGATTGAGTGTAGTTTTGCCTGCTTCAATTTTGGACAAATCCAGGATGTTGTTGATTAGCGTTAATAGATGTTCGCCACTGCGAGTGATGATACTGATATTTTCTCGGTGTTCGGTGGACAGAGTTTTGCTGCGAGTCATTAGTTGAGCGAACCCCAAAATGGCGTTGAGGGGAGTACGGAGTTCGTGACTCATGTTGGCAATGAAAGAACTTTTTGCCTGATTTGCTACTTCTGCTTTCTCTTTAGCGTGTTCTAGCTGTTGATTGGATTCAGCTAGTGCGCCTGTGCGATCGCTAACCCGCTGTTCCAGTGTCTCAAATGATTCTTTGAGTTGTCCTGCCATCTGGTTAAAGGATATGGCTAACTCTCCTAGTTCATCTGTGCGATTGAGTTCAACCGTTTGATTCCAATTTCCTTTGGCGATATCTTTGGCGGCTTGATTGAGGCGCAGTATGGGTTGAGTCACCCAACGAGCTGTAAGAATTCCAAACACTATGGCAATGAACAAAGCAGCTAAACTCAGTATAATTGTGGTGCGGGTGTTGGCATTGATTTGTTTCATAAAGTCTGATTCGGGAATCGTGACGACTACCAACCAATCCAGACCAAATTGAGCGCGCCACGGAGTCACTTGTACAAATTGACGTTCACTTTGTGTAAGCAAAGAAGAATTGCCACCTAGTTGAAAATCAAGTTCTTGTGCATTTTTGATTTGCTTAAAGCTGCCAAATGTACGCTGCAAATGTTGGGCAGTTGCTTGAATCAGCGGATCGGGATCTTCTAAAATATTAAGGCGTTGCTTCTCTTTACCAGTCGCTTTCAGAATCGGCTGTTTTACTGAGTGAGCAATTAACATTCCATCCCGCTCAATAATGAAAATTTTTCCAGAGGGACTAACTTTCAAATCTTGAAGGAAGTTACCGATCTGAGACAGTGTGAGATCGGCTCCCATCACGCCGATGAAGTTCTGGTTGCGATCGTAAACTGGATAACCAAATACAAGAGCAACGTATCCATCAATTTCTTGCAAAACTTTCACAGGCGACCAATTGGGTTTACGCAATTGTGAGGTTCGGACGAATGGAGCAAAAGTCTGCGGATTAAAGTCATAATCACCAATTTTTTGAGTTCGGTTTCCTTGGTTATCCATTTTATAGGCAATGTTTTTTCCCTTTGTTCGAGGGGAAACTTCATCGATTGTGATCCCTTCACCCGGCAACCATCGTCCAACTCCTAAATAATTGCTATTGGTTTGGGTAAAGTGCATATAGCTGATTCCTGGATACAATTTCACTTTCTCTGAATACCCAACCCAAGCCAGTGTCAGAAAAGCCTTTTTCTAGACGCAGTTTTTGCTGTGTGCTACTCCCTTCCCGCTCCTAAGAATACCGATTAAAAACCGCCAAGACGCCAAGGACGCAGAGAAATCAGATAGGTAATCTTACACCGGGAAGGGAGTAAGCAACTAGAAAAAGTTTGAAGTAAAGACGCTGTTTTGTCGTGTCTGGGATAGTTGGTACGCTTGGTAGCCACTAAGTACGGCTGTGTATCATAAGCTATAAAATATTGGTAGCCAACCCCCTTTGTACTAGTCATATAGTACGTATTGTTGTAGCCATCATATTTAAATCGCCTACAAGATGTTGAATAGTAACCAAGTGTTAGAAATGTTACAAATTCTTGAGCGAATCAAAAAAGTATGCTATTTATGGTTTGAAAAATAAAGGAGGTTTTTGTAACATGCTCATCGACGCATCTCGTCAAATCGCTGAAACCCTATATTTTCCGTTGAGATGCGTCGATGGTATACGTGGTAAGGCTTTGAGTGCTGTGTTTTGCTGTATTTTGTCTTTATTGGAGCAACGTTTCTTGAGATGCGTCGATTTGTCGTCTGAAACCTTTACCCAGTAAGGGCTGCTAGACGAACTCCCTACCGATTGGGTCAAATCGGATTAGTTGGA